>CAMYXB010000027.1 GCA_947303145.1 uncultured Clostridia bacterium
GATTTGAAGGTTTTGCTCTCCTTTTTATGAAAAAAAAATATGTATATATCCTAAATTTCGTTTATATCATAGCCAAGAGATGTGAGAATATCTATATTATTCTTCCAATTTGACTTGACTTTTACAAAAATATTGAGGTTGACCTTCTTGTGAAGCACTTTTTGAATAGTAAGGCGAGCGGTATGGCCGATTTTTTTGAGCATAGAGCCATTGTGCCCCAGTATAATCGCCTTGTGAGTGTCCTTCTCACATATAATGACTATATCTATATCGTCTATTTTATCTCCCTCAGCATATCTCTCTACATATACCGCTATGCCATGAGGAATCTCATCACTAAGCAAAAACAGAGCCTTCTCTCTCACAATCTCCGCCACCAAGAATTTGATGGGCTTGTCGGTGTAATCATCTTCATCAAAGTATCTCTCCTCCATATCTGGAAGATACTTTTCTACCAATGTGACTATGCTATCCACATTCTTGTGTTTGAGAGATGAAAGGGGGACTATCTCGCACTTTTGAGATATCTCCACCATATCAAGCAATGTAGCATATATTTTCTCGCTAGAGATTAGGTCACACTTGGAGAGGGCGACAATGACTGGAATGGACTGGTGATAGGTGTCGATGAGTTCTCGCTCAAGCCTAGTTATGCCCTTGGTTATATCTACGACAACTATAACGGCACTTACGTCTTCCACTGCATCTTTTACGCTTCGTTGCATATATTTATCTAGTCCATTAGTTGCAGAATTGATGCCCGGAGTGTCTACGAAGATAATCTGTGACGAAGATGAGTTGTATATACCGAGGATATTGTTTCTAGTGGTCTGAGGACGAGGAGAGACTATGGAGACTTTCTCTCCAATAATAGCATTGACTAGACTACTCTTGCCTGCATTGGGCTTGCCGATAACAGCCACAAATCCACACTTAATGCTCATTTCGCATCTCTAGTTATCTTATATTTTTTGAGCACTGTTTCCTCGAGGGCTCTCATGACGACTTGGTCCTCTTCTTTAATGTGGTCATAGCCCAAAAGATGCAGGAACCCATGCAAAACAAGATAACATATCTCTCTTTCGAAAGAATGTCCATATTCTTCTGCGTTATGTCTAGCCACATTCTCACAAATAATGATGTCCCCGAGGAACAACAGCCCGCTATCTGGCTCTATGTCGTCTTTGAAATCTTTTATCCTAAATCTTTGAAGAGGCTTTAGGTTGAGTGTAGGAAAGGACAGGACGTCTGTCTTTTTGTCAATACCACGCTGTTCACGATTGAGCGTGCGTATGGTGTCCTCATCGACAAAACTGATGTCCACTTTCATCTTCCTTGAGCATACTTTGGAATATCTGCAGGCAGTCTTGATAAGTCTGCCAATTAGTTTTTTGAAATTCTTTGATAAAGCATAATCGCCTATTTCTATTTTCATCTGTATTATTATCCTTTTTTATCTACTGAATGTAAATCTCCCAGTAAGTGAAATGGTGTAATAATCCACTCCTTCTATACATAATGTAGTGACTATTTCATCTGTAGGAGATATCAAAGTAAGATTTGACAATTTATTATACAACATATTTCTATTTTTTTCAAATAAATTATTGTCCTCTTCTTTAACAAATGTGCAAGACAGATTATATCTCGCCACAATCTCTGCTTTCGCTGGTGTGGGAATCTTGTCATTGGTGGGACTAAAGAGATATGGAGCAATCACTTCCTCACCCGCTATTGTAGTATCTCCTGCATACTTGAGTTTTGTGCCAGAGGTGAGGCTTATCTCCTCTATAATGCAGTCTATCGGGCAAATAATGGGTGGATAATCATATATGTATGATGAAGTGTCTATTTTTTCACTTATGTTGATAATTAGGCAATTGCCGATAATTATGGCAGAGGTATAACTGACCAAATCAAAATTTTTCTTGATGAGATGACAAATTTTGTCCATATCCATTTGATTTTTGAGTGTAGGTGTGTGATATCCGTTGTTTTGCAATAACCCTATTACTTCATCTCTCTTTACATTCTCCAACCCATATATCTTGATGTCGAAAATGAAAAAATGACTAGAAAGCGTCAATGCAAGGATTATAATCGCAGTAATGACAAAGGCGATATTTCTTCTCAAAAAGATTTTAATATTTTCCAAATTTGACGGCCTTATTTTGTCCAATTTTATGCCTCTTTCATGGGCTAATCTTTGAAGTAGTTTACTCTGCGAGGGAGAGATTTCGACTATTACATTCTCTCCGTCCTTTCTATCTATTCTGCAGAAAACTAGACCATTTGATGATGAGAAGTTGATAAAACTATCTATGTGCCTGCCAGACAAAAAATATCCTTCCTTCATCTCTTGCTCTCCACGCCATCTATCTCTCCCACTATCATAAGAGTGTCACCTGACATATTCTTTATCCTCAGTCCAGCACCAGATATGGCGACTTCTCCCCTTTTTAGCCTCACCTCTATCCTTTCTTGCGAGACAGACACAATACGCAAAAAGCCCTCAATATAGACACATTTGTTGGACATATTGATAAGTCTAAAGCCACTATTTAGCAAATCTAGTGACAGACCGCTCATACTATATATTTCATCTAAAAATGCAAACATAATATAATGTATATGTAGTAAAAATAAAAAAAAGAAGAGTGAAACGCCTCTTATTGAGTAATAATGACAATGATGACAATAGCAATAAAGTAATAAATTTAATTGACTGAATTGAGAAAGTCTATAAATGTGGTGATATCCTTGAATCTCCTATACACTGCGGCAAATCTCACGTAGGATATTTCGTCCAGTTTCTTGAGGTTTTCCATAACCATTTCGCCGATAACACTGCTCCTGACCTCTTGGTCAAGGGAATTGCTTATCTCTCTCTCGATATTGGACACTATCTCATCTATCTGTGACATACTGACTGGTCTCTTCTCACAAGACTTGATGATGCCTCTTTTAATCTTCTGTGGGTCGAAAGCTTGACGAGAGCCATCATTCTTGATGACAAGAATGGGAGTGCTCTCCACCATTTCATATGTAGTAAATCTCCTGCCACAACTGGTGCATTCTCTCCTACGTCTTATGGAATTGTTCTCATCTACTGAGCGAGAGTCGATGACCTTGCTGTCCTCTCCTGAACAATAAATACACTTCATTTCCTTCTTCCTCTATAATAGTAGTATAGGGGATATGAGATTGTCATGTCAAATCATTTTTCCTCCACGCCTACAACTTCATCTCCCACTCCCGCATCAAAAACTCTAATGGGGGAGCCTTTTTTATTCTTCTTGGTGACATTCTCCACCACTTCTACCAAAATGACGTCCTCGCCTATCTTACAGATACTGCTAGAGGGAATGAATAGTTCCTCACAACGCTTGAATAGATTGAACACAGACTTACTCCCTGGCACGACATATCCTAAGATGCAGTTTTTTTTGAGGTCAATCACCACATCGCAGATATTGCCAAGCAATTTTCCACTGAGGACATTGATAACTTCCTTATTCCTAAGTTCTGTAAAAGTGGTCTCCATATTTTACCTATATTCCATTTATGTCAAAATATTACATATTTCGCACAAATAAATTGATGTCATGAATAATTTGGTTCATTTTGGGCAATCTATTGGAAATGAGGTGACATATGGCTCAAAGAGTGGATATATGCGGAATCAAGACATCACAACTCCCCAAGATAAAAGCTGAAGAAGTGGCTGGGCTAATGCAAAGGGTGAAAAGTGGTGATGACGAGGCAAGGCAACTATTCCTCTTCTCCAATATGCGACTAGTTCTAAGTGTAGTCAAAAGATTTGCCACTAAAAAAGACAACGTAGACGACATCTTTCAAGTGGGTTTCGTGGGACTTATCAAAGCTATGGACAACTTTGACGAAAACTTCAATGTAAAATTCTCCACCTATGCTGTGCCCATGATTATAGGGGAGATAAGAAGATTTATGCGAGATAGTTCATCTGTAAGAGTGAGCAGGAGCATGAGAGATGTGGCATACAAGGCCCTGCAAGCACGAGATAGACTAGCTGTCAACTCACCTGTAGACCCCAATATTGACGAAATCGCCACAGAGGCAGGACTGGATATGCGAGATGTGCTGTGTGCTCTTGACGCCATAGCCGAACCAATATCTCTGTATGAGCCTGTATACAATGATAACAATGAAACTGTAATGGTGATGGACCAAATAGGTGACAAGAATAGTAGTGGCGAAGATTTTATCGAAAAAGTCACGCTTAAAGAGGCATTAAATAGATTGAGCGGGAGGGAAAAGGAAATATTATTCCTCAGATATTTCGCTGGAAAGACACAGGTGGAGATATCTAATGAGGTGGGCATATCTCAGGCACAGGTGAGCAGGCTAGAAAAATGTGCTCTTGAGCGGATAAAGAAAGACTTTGAATAAATTTTAGCCCAGTCTAGCTAAATCTTTTTTCAATCTAAACAATATTTTCTTCTCTATTCTAGAGATATAACTCTGTGAGATGCCCATGAGGTCTGCCACTTCTTTCTGCGTGTATTCCTCATTTCCACCGAGTCCAAATCTAAGTGACATAATGTGCCTCTCCCTTGGATTGAGCCTAGAGAGAGCCACACCAAGCAATTTTTGCTCGCTATCCCTCTCCATATCACTCCCCACTGCACTATCTTCACTCTCTAGAACGTCTGCAAGCAATAATTCGTTGCCATTCTTGTCAAAGGATAATGGCTCATCTAGGCTAACCTCGTGTCCATGCTTATTCTTCTTTCGGATAAACATCAAAATCTCATTCTCTATGCAACGTGAGGCATAAGTGGCCAGTTTTATCTTCTTGTCAACATCAAAAGACTGCACTGCCTTAATAAGCCCTATGGCTCCCACAGAAATGAGGTCATCGAGGTCACAGCCAGTGCTATCGAACTTCTTGGCAATATACACCACAAGGCGAAGATTGTGCTCAATAAGGCTACTCTTGGCACTCTCGTCATTATCTTTTAGTCTACTAAGCAGCTCTTCTTCCTCATCTACAGACAATGCCATGGGCAATATCTCCTTAGAGGATACATATGCCACTATTTTTTCATATTCAATAAGCACATCTTTTGAAAAAATCTTGCGAAAAAGAACCAATATTTTTTGTCCCAAACTCATCTCAATCTCCTCTAAAAAGAACTATGATACAATATATATTAAGGCGAAATATCCTCTTATGAATGAAAAGAATATATATTTATGTCGAAGATATAACTATATGATTTAGTATAAATTTATAATATTTCTGTGCCAATTATAGAATGAGCGGGCTTAAAAGGGCGTGGTGATTGCCGACAAAATGAGATGTGAGAGACAAGCCCACGAGAGCCTCTATTTTGACAGGTCTTCCCTGCTTTATAATATAAATCTCGTCCACTTTGGTGACGAAGATTTCAGTTGATGAATTTACTCCATTTATATGTATATATCTTCCATTTAATTTATTCTTAATAGAGCGAGAGAGATAGTCCACTATGGATATATCTAGCAATTTAGAGAATGTATCGAAGTCGAGGATAACTATTGGGCTTGAGGTTAGAGTGTCGACTGCTAGATTGCCACTATCAAGGTAGGCCTTGATGGTGAGAGTGTGTTTTCCTTGTCTCAATTTGATATAATAACTGAATTGACTTATTGTGCGAGAATAATAAAATCTGTGGATAACTCTCTGTATTAAAATTGAAATAATAAATATAAAAATCATGGCAACTAGCGGAGAAATGGAAACAGAGAAAAGAATTTGCATGGCAGATACTGCCCCACCCATTAAAAATGTAAATGAAACAAAAACTATGTAAAAGATAAGTATATCTTTGAAGAAAAATCTCTCGGTGCAAATAATGGAGACGGCTATGCCTATGAGCAATTTAATAAAAATAAGGAAAACATGGTGTATATCTAAAATAGACAACAATATGCTACAGGTGAGTGCAAGCACGCTCCCCGCCATCTTTTGCCAAAAACCTATCCTACTCTGTGTCATACAAAGTGTAAGAGTGATAAGTAAATAATCTATTATTAGTGACGAAAAAATGACGTCCTCTATGTAAACATATTGCATACTCTCATTGTAAAGAAGTCAAATAAAATATGCAACGGAGAATAAAACTACAAAATAAATAAAAATGACTACTTGTGTTGAAAGTAGTCATATAGATATTTGTTTAGATTATTGTCTCTTTCTCAATTTATCAAGAAAAGCGGGGACACGAGGATTGGAGGACACTTGGACTCGAGATGTCATCTGCTCCCCATGAGCCTCTTCTTCTGGCTGCTTTTCACTGCTAGGAATGACATTAGGTGCTGGCTCGACATTTTCCAGAGTCGACTCTTGTCTAAAACTTTGCTCAAATCTATCGAAATTGGTTCTAGGAATAGACAATTCTTCTTCGACAGGCTTTAGATTAACTTTTTGATTGAATCCTGTGGCGATGACGGTAATCTCCACTTCTTCTGACATGCTTTCCTCTATGCCGGAGCCGAAGATAATATTGCAATTCTGGTCTACCACTTCTCTAACAAGGCTGGCAGCCTCATCGACTTCGTCAATAGACAGGTCAAGTCCACCCTTAACATTGAGAAGTATGCCTGTGGCACCCTCGATATTGGTCTCAAGTAGTGGGCTCTGCACTGCCTGACGGACAGCATCAATGGTCTTGTTCTCCCCCTTGCCTCTACCTATGCCCATGTGTGCGAGGCCTTTGTCTTTCATAATGGTCTTGACATCAGCAAAGTCAAGATTGATAAGGCTAGGTGTGACGATAAGGTCAGAGATGCCCTGTATACCTTGTCTTAAAACGTCATCTGCACATCTAAAGGCTTCAACGATAGGAGTGCCCTTAGGAACAATCTTGAGCAACTTATCATTGGGGATAATGACGAGAGTGTCGACATATTTCTTGAGATTGGCTAGACCATGTTCGGCATTCTCCATCCTCTTCCTACCCTCGAAATTGAAAGGCTTGGTGACCACTGCGATGGTCAAAATGTCCATCTCTTTGGCTATTTGGGCAATAATAGGTGCGGCACCTGTGCCAGTGCCACCACCCATACCTGCGGTGATGAAGACTAGGTCGCAACCCTTGAGCATCTCTGTGATGACTGCCTTGCTCTCCTCGGCGGCCTTCTGCCCTATCTCTGGATCGGCTCCTGCCCCAAGACCTCTGGTCAATTTCTCACCAATTTGGATGCGGTGGGTGGCTTTGCTCATAAGTAGAGCCTGTTTGTCTGTGTTAATGGCGACAAATTCGGCACTGGTGATGCCTGCTGACACCATGCGATTGACGGCATTATTGCCACCGCCACCCACACCTACGACTTTGATATTGGCTACCTGTCCCATGTTGCTCGAAAAATTCATTTTAACCTCCAAAAATTATAAATTATCTAGTCAAAGCATAACTTAAAACTGCCATGCATGATGAATGATTGAATTTGCTAAGTTGTCCAAAAGCCAGTCTCACTATCTCGACATTGCGAGAGAGATATTTAGATAAGGCGTCCTTGCCTCCCTTAAGGAAAGATATACCCCCTCCAGTGAGTTTGACTGTAATAAAATCGGGAAACTTGTATTGCCAAGAGGAAAGGCACTGCTTTATGGCTTTGGCGATATCTTCTATCCTGCTGTCCACTATGGCATTGGCCACATTCATAGATATGGGGACAATGCCCTCATCTGTCATTATCTCGTAATTCTCACTCTCTTTTGGCTTGATAGACAGAACCACTTTGCGAAGCAAAGATTCGGCACTATCAAATGGAATCTTAAGGCAAGTGGACAAGTCTGCCGCAATATGCCCACCTCCCAGTGAGAAACTGGAGAGATTGAGCACTCCTCTGCCTCTAAATAGTGCTACAGTAGTGGTGATGTATCCGCAGTCTACCATTAAGATATACTTGTCTCTCTCCTCATCATCAAATAGATACAAGCCTTGTGCATAGGCACTGCAGACGAAGTTGAAATCAATTATATCGCACCTTAAAAGAGCCTTGGAGACAATGTTGAGAAAGGAATTCTCTACGAAAATATACGACAAGCATGCGGATATCCTACTATCCACCAGCCCTAGAGGAGATGACACTCTGTTGTTCTCTCCAAGAATGTAGTATACTGCACCTTTGTTGACAACTGTGTGATGTGGCATATCAAAACTAGCAGTATCGAACAAGGCCTCTATGTCTTCCTCTATGATTTTCTTGGGCTTTAAGAAACTCTGTGACACTGTCTTACAAGTGGAATAGCAAAATTCTGTGGGAACACCGACTGTGAGATACATTATTTTGCAATTACAGGCTCTTTGGGCGCCAAGAATGGCATTGTGGATAGAGGTGCTCAGTGATTCTACAGACAGAAATTCGCCGTCCATGAAGCCGTCATAGGACTCTTCATACTTACCCTTGACTATCAAGGTGTTGTTGACATCACGACAGCCCACCAGAACAGTTATCTTCTGGCTACCAAAATCCAAAATAGCGACATCTTTACTAGTCAATTGCGCTTTCTCCGATTTGTAAAATACTATTTAATTATACAATTAGCACAATTCAAAGTCAATAAAAAAACAAAAAATAGACAAATATTTTTTAATCCCGCAATTTAGTCAAATATTATCTAAAAAACCTGCCAAGTAAAGGATAGCCATATCCTTCTTCATTCCTGTCTTGAGTGATATTTTGACAAATGGACAAAAGGCGAGTCTTGACCATATCGGGAGTGAGAGAGGGGGCGTAGCTGATAATTAAGGCGCATATACCACTTATCATGGGTGTAGCGACACTCGTTCCAGACATCATGGTATAGAAATGCTCCTTTCTTGAAATAATGTCCGCACCCACTATATCCACAGAGGGAGCCACGATGTCGGGCTTGAAAAATAATCCCGCTGGACCTCGAGAAGAAAATGGAGCAATGTGATATTCTCCCCCACTCCTTCCATCGTCCATTCCACCCACTGTGATTATCCTATGATTAAAACCCGGAGATTTGATAGTCTCTCCATCTGGCCCACTATTGCCTGCTGCAGCGACCACGACAATCCCCATATTCCACAATGCACTAGCCCCAGCAATAAGCGGGTCATTTTGTCCCAAAGGATTACTCCCAAAACTCATGCACACGACACGAATATTGTATTTTCTGTGATTTTCTGCTACCCATTGCATAGCCTCAAGTATTTTGTATGCACCAGTTTCTCCATTCTTTTCTATTGCCTTTATGGAGATTATCTTGCTTTTGGGCGCCATTCCCTTGTATTTACCAGCACTGACAAAGCCTGAGCCACATGCAATGCTAGCCACAAAGGTCCCATGACCATTGTCATCATAAGGCATTTTCTTGTGATTGATAAGGTCGACAAAATGTATTATTCTATTCTCTCCCAAACAAAAATCTAGGTGCGAAGATATGCCCGTATCTATGATGCATACAGTGACATCTTGACCATATATGCCTCTATCATAGAAATTGTCCACTTCCATTATTTTGCCAGCTCTGTCCACTTGAGCGAACACTCTAGTCTGCTTGGTGATAAAGCATGTTGACTTACTTTTGGCAAGTCCTATCACGTCACTTTGTCTCAAACTGACACCTAGGGCGGATATGAAGGGATATTCCCTGTATTCAAAATTCTTCTTGTCAAGGAGGCGTCTTAAATTGATATAATCTCTGGCATAAATTATGCAATCTACACTCTCTTTTTCTCCACAAATATGCACAGCACTAAGCAGTTCTGGGGCTATCTTGCCACCATATAATCTATTCATCAATTTTACCTAAAAGTCCTGACAAAAAATCTCTTTGACTGGTAGATAAAAAGGGAGAAAGCGAGGAAAGTGTGCTACTTAATCTCTCCTTTGTAAGTGAGCCGTCCTTTAGTCTTTGTTTGGAGAGATTGACGAACTCACCCGACAAATCTTCCGCCGAATAATCCTTGTATTTATCATACAATCTACTCGCTTCACTAAGGGTGTCTTGGTCGATATTTTGTTTCAATTTTTCTTCACTTGTGTCCTTATTCTCGTTATGTATACTCTCGCTTGCAAAATCAAAGAGATTTTTTGACATGGCAATCTCCTTTCACTAAAATATACATCAATATATGAGTGGAACTCTTAATGTGTTAATTCTAAAATACTTGTGTCAAAACAGCAATAATTATCATAGATAATGACAAATGAAAAATGACGAAAACATAAAAAATCTTAAGGTGAATATACAAGACTACTATCCCAGTGAAATGCTGGACGGGAGCAGACTAAACCCCTCTCCGCCAAATACAAACTTGACAAGTCAATCACATTCTCAAGGAATAAATGACAATGGCACAAACTCACAAAACAATATAAGTCAAAATACATTCAATAATATGCCTAGTCCTCAATCATTGATAGAAAATCTAGTAAAAAATATACTGCCACAATCGCCCAACAACCTGCTGTCAAGCATATTTTCAAACTCAAATAATAACAATGCTCTTATGCCCATGCTATCTGGTCTACTAGGTCAAAACAATGCAAATATTATGTCGCTTTTT
>CAMYXB010000028.1 GCA_947303145.1 uncultured Clostridia bacterium
AGGGTGGATCCAACTTCAGTGGGACACTCGCATCAGGTTATCCCACTTCTCATACTTATGGCACAGCCACCACACTGCTCAGTCCCACTAAAGAGGGATACTCCTTTGGCGGTTGGTATACAACAAGTGCATGCACAGGAGATGCCGTCACTTCACTAGGTGCTACAGCATATACGGGTAATATCATACTTTATGCAAAATGGGAAGAGGTGACAAGTTATAGACTTACTATAGAATTTGGAAATGACATTGAAACAGGTGGGATGAGTGGCTTCGAAATTCGTAGTGTTGACTTAAATGAATTAAATGATCTTTATAGTTCTTACTACTATTATGATTACGTTCGCAATAATTGCACATTGATAGAAGATATTGCAAGCAAACTTAAAGAGGGGCAAAGGAATTTCTCCATTGAGATTTCTGCAAATATAACAACAATTGCGATATTACTTGTTGGCACTGGATGTGACACTATAAACAATGTTTCATACAACGACGGACTAACTGAGGAGTATAAATATTTTATATCATGCGGCGATAACATGATGGGAATTTATAGTGTGAATTTCGCCTACACAGAACACTCTATATCGTTCCCAATTATAAGTCTTGACGACTAAAATTGTTTTATATAAAAAACAATAGAAATATAATACAAGATAGATAGTGAGAGATTGCCGTTGGGGCGGAAGCCCCAAAGCACCGCCCACGAAAGTGGGTGGCGCAGTAGCCGAAAGGCTACCGGCAATCTCTTTTCCTATATTCTTCGACTCCACTACGCTCATAATGATAGGATAAGATTACCACGTCACTCGCTTTGCTCCCTCCTCGCAATGACAAATACCCTCTCATCTCCTTTGCTCTATGTCTATAGTGTAGGAGAAGTGGACGTGGGTGATGAAGTCGTCCTCGCTTGGTAGGTGGGAAATATACTCGGCATACTCTCTCGGGCAGAATTTGTGGAAATATTCTGCACAATTGATTACATCATATTTGTTCGCTTTGAAGTGAGTTTCGGCGTCTTTTAGTTGAGAGGAGATTTTGTCCTTTAGGGCAGAGATGAGTGTAGGGGAGAATTTCTTCCTCGCCACTTGATATATCTCCTCTCGCATATTTTCTTGAGACACTTGAGCGGAGCGCACGAGCGCCTTTATCTTGAGATTGAAATACGGCTCTCCGTCATGGAAATTGACGGAGATTTTGTTTTTCTTGGAGATTACGAAGAAATTGAGCGATGCATCGGTGTATAGGTCATCTGTGAAATGCTCTAGGTTTATCTTGCCCTCTCTTACATCTTTGTCGAACCATGCAAGATTGTCACTTTCCTTGTCTGTCAGTTCTAGAACCTTTTTGCCCTCTTTTATTATGGCTAGTTCACCATTATTTTTTATGGTCTTGCTCTTTTTAGGGCCTGATTGGGTGGAATTTTCGCCACTGCTTTTCCCGCTAGACGAAGCACCGCCTTCTTCCTCTGCGTCTTCGGTGTCTATCACGTTGATGGCTATGCTGTGGCAGTTGCCAAAGAGGCAGTTGTAGTAGTCATTGACAGTCTTGAGGTCTTGATATTTCCTCTGCTCTGCCGCTATGCCGTTGGAGTTTATTATGGTGTATAGTTCGTTGTCTAGATTGGTGGCACACTCGAGGACGTCCTTGCTAGAGCCACGACTATTTATGAGGGTGACATTGTTCGTGTTGGTCTTTATCCTCACTACATAATCCATTATTTGTGTCAAGCCCTCCATGCACGCCTCGTCATTGATTATGACGGCTCTGCAGTGGGCGAAGCCGGAGATTTTGCCATATTCCATATCCACATTTTCCACCGCCTCGCTGACAGATGAGCCCTTGCCGGTCATCACTTTGAGCGAACTATTGCTGTCAAGGTATGGCAAGACATATTGAATGTGCACCTCATATCCTTCGTCTGTCTTATCCACGCCCATGGCGGTGATGATGTTCTCTGACCGGCTTTGCTGAGGCAGACTGATGGCTGTGGGCGAAAAGTATATTAGCACGAGAAGAAATAATAGAAATATTTTATTGCGCAAGAGATACTTCATTTTTTCTCCTTTTTTTGCATAACGAGATGAGGAATATGACCAGAGGCAAGCAGTATTGCACCGCTATACTGTAGTAGAGCAGACTGTCCTGTGCCAAAATCACGAAAGAGTATATATTGAATTGCAGAAAGAAATTGACCAAAAGCACTGCCACACATAGAATGAGTGACACATATATTTGTTTTAGGGGATAGAACGTCTCTTTGAAGCAGTGTGAGGCGGATACAAAGTTGATGCCAAGATAGAGAAACAGGCAGATGTCCCAGATGAGAATAAGCACCCAGTCGAAGTTGCCAATATCTGACGAAGAGGGTTGCACTTGCAGAATGTCGGATATGGCGTTGGTGTGGCTAATGATGTTATAACTATATCTGCAGTAGACTATGACATAGAACAAGACTAGCAGTGCTATGGACAGAAGAAGAGAGAGTGCCACTTTTTTAGAAAACCCCTTATTTTTTTCTATCCTGCCAAAGAATGGGATAAGCACGAGATAGTCTCCGAACCAGAAAGCGAACTTCGTGATACTCGAGAACTTGCCCCCTGCATTTTCTAGAACGGGGAGTAAATTGGTTATATCTGCCCTGATTACTCCCACAAAACTCGCCATAAGAAAGCCGAGAACGATGAGCGGAAAGCACACTTCTATGGTCCTAGCGAAACTGACAAGACCATTCTGCACGCAGAGTATTAAAACGAGCAGAATGGGCAGGGAGTAAGTGAGCCAAGTGTATGTGGTGTAGAGATTTTCGTTGAGATAGACATATGCCGACTGGAATGCCCCGCAAGCCTTGGCAAAAAAGAAGAGCATAAATGCCAGCATGATAATCCTCGCTAGATGTCCGCCAAAGAAATGTGACACAATCTCATAGAAAGTCATGCCGTTATACTTGTTCATGAGGTAGAGCAGCATGAGCAGGACCAAAAAATCTAAAATACACAGAAAGAGTGTAAAAATGTATATATCTCTGCCCATGTCTCTTGCCATGAGATTGGGCAGGAGTAGCACTTTGAGGGCAAATAGGCTGATAATTAGTGTGAATATTATCTGCCTTGAGGAGATAAATCTCTTCATTCTATCTTGTCCTCCTCTCCTTTGATTTTGAGTCTAATATCGTTGTTATGAGGTATGCTATGCGGACGAGTTTTCATTCTAATAAGCCCCTCTTTGAATACAAAGTCCTTGATGTCCTTGTCCACTTTTGGAGCGAAGGGGGCAAGATATGGCGTGCCGAATGAGTCGAATGCGGCAAGATAGGATATGAGGTAAATGAAGGAAAGTATCAGCCCATGAAAGCCTAAAGTTCCGCCTATTATGGCGAACATGAGACGCAGGATAGATATCTGCGGACTCTGTGCGGGAATGATGTATACAGTCATGGCGCTGAGTGCCACTATCATGACTCCCGGGGGACTGACCAGCCCTGCCTTGACCGCTGTATCACCTAGAATGAGTGCTCCCACTATGGATATGGCCATACCAAGATACTTGGGCATTCTCACACTTGCCTCAAATAAAATGTCAAAAAGCACTATAATAAACAAAATCTCAAGAAAGGGATTGAGTGGGAGATTTTGCGTGGTGGAGACTATGGTGACGAGAAATTTGAGTGGCAATATCTTGTAGTGATACAACTGCAGAGCGATATACATGCCGGGGAGGAATATGGCTATGAAAATGCCGATGAGACGGATAACTCTCAGCATGGACACTCTGTGCGAGTTGGAATAGTAGTCATTGGCACTCTGGAAGTCCTCGAAGATGATGAATGGCACAGTGAGCACTATGGGACTGCCGTCCACGAGTATCGCCACCCTGCCCTCAAGTATCTTGCCACACACTATATCTGGCTTCTCGCTATTGCCCACTTGTCTAAAGATGGAATTGGGCTTGTCCTCAAGGAAAGAAGTGAGATAGTGGCTATCCAGCACTCCGTCTATCTCGAATGAAGATAATTTTCTCTTTATCTGTCTCACCACTCTTTTGTCTGCTATGTCCTCGAAATACACCAGGCTCACTTTCGTCCTTGTCCTAGTGCCTATCATCATGTCCTCTATCTTGAGTTTGGTGCTGACTAGTCTCTTTCTAATGAGCGAGAGATTTATCTTGAGACTTTCGTTGAATCCCTCACGTGGGCCAGAGATAACTGTAGAAGTGGGGGGCTCCTCCACTCCACGCATTTCGAACTTGACCGTATTAAAGAGCAACAATCTCTCCTCACCATCTATAAGTAGTGCGCAAAAGCCCCTGAGAATGAGCTCCTCGGCCTCCACTCTCTCGCATATCTTCATATTGCAATATGGCACGAGAGAGGAATATATGGACTGCAAATCTTCCGGCATATTTTCAAAAGACATGAGCGGAGTGAGGATATTCTTGTTGACGCTCTCTTGGTCGGTCATCTCATCGAGAAAGACTAGAGCCATTTTCTTGCCATTTATATCAAATTTTCTCACAACCACGTCTCCATTGTTGCAGAACGTCTCTTGAAGAGAGGAAACTCTCTCATCTAATGAATTTGCCTTTATCATAAAGTTAGTATGAATTTATCTAAGGGAAAATATGCGAGTATATATTTATGCATAAAAATTTATGTAATTTTCCCCAAATCATATACATTCTGTGGGGAAAAGTGGAATAATTTATGCAATAAATAGGTGAGTTATCCACAATTTTTACTCAAAAAAGTGGCGAATTCTAGTGATTTTTATCCAAAAAACACTTTGTTTCACGTCTAAATTGTGGATAAGTGGATAAATTATGTGTATAAGTGGTTAATTATTCATATTTTTGAATAATTTACAAGTTTTATGCAAACAAGATGCATAAGAGGGCTAAATAGAACTGATTTCACACTATTTATCCCATAATGTTTTCGCCATGTTTTGTATATCTCCTGCTCCAAGAAAGAGCAGTGGAGTGGTGGGGGATAGGCGGGAAATGTAGTCATATATTCGGCTTTCATCAATGTAATATATCTCTTGTTTTGTTCCCTTTCTGCCTTTTAGCATCTCATATAATCTGTGGCTATCTCCAAGAGCGTCATATTGCTCTCTCGCTGGATAAGTGGGGAGAATGACGAGGGGAGAGACTCTGGATAGGACAGAGACAAAGTCGCTCATGAGGGCCTTTGTCCTAGAATATGTATGTGGTTGGAAAAAGCACACGCCATTTTCCCCGAAAATCTCCCCAAAAGTGTCAAGGGCGGTGGATATTTCCCTTGGGTGATGAGCATAATCTCTCACAATCACCCTTTCTTCCGCCTTCTTCATCTCAAATCTACTCTCCACTGCACGAAAGGACTCAAGTGCCCTGCAGATAATATCAATATCTATTCCATAATGCCTGCAGACCATTATAGCGCATAAGGCATTGTCTACATTGTGCCTGCCAAAAATGGATAGATTTACTCTAGTCCTACTCACATTTTCCACATAATCGAAAGAATATGCCCCATTTTTTTGAAGTGAGATATTGTCGGCAAAGATATTTTCACAGGGATAAGTCTTGACTCCGTCATTTAGCCTCTTCAAAAAATGTTTGGCATCTCTTGAGACAAAGCACACGTCCTGCGTGTTTTTGTAAAATTTCTCAAAAGACGCCTCCTCTCTCTCCAGCGAGACAAAGTAGTCCAAATGCTCTGCATCTACACTGGTTATGACAGACACATGAGGGGAAAGTGATAAGAAACTATCCCTATACTCGCACGCCTCAGTGATAAAATAATCTCTTCCACCTATCCGTAGATTTCCATCAAAAGATGGCACCATGCCTCCTACATGGACTGTGGGCTCTAGTCCCGCCATAGCGAATATGTGTCCTATCATGGCTGTCACAGTGGTCTTGCCATGACTGCCAGAGACGGCTATCACTTGTCTATAATTTTTGCTGATTAGCCCCAATAGCGCCCCTCTCTCCATGCATGGCACCCCCAGAGCCCTCGCCATCACTCTCCCCTCGTCATTTTCGCCTATCGCTCCGCTATACACCACCAAGTCGCTTGTCGCCACATCTTTTACACAGGGACTTTTAGTTATGACAAAGTTATATTTCGAGATTATTTTCTTTTCTTTCCCTTCATCACAGCCGGATACAGCCACTCCCTCACTTACCAGCAATTTAGCCAGCGCACTCATGCTTATCCCGCCAATCCCCAGCATATATACCTTTTTACAATCACATATATTGCCAAACATATAAACCTCTTTACATACACAAAAATTGTCAAAAGCAAATGTTATTTTACAATCACATAAATTGTCAAACACTTATACCTTTTTACAATCATACGAAATGTAGAACATATATATAATTTATGTCTCTATCCCCCATTTTGCTAATGCCCATAGTCGACAAAAAACTCCACCCATATATCGAGTAGAGTTTTTGTGAGTTTGCTAATAGGAAGAGATTGCCACACTACGCTTTGTTCCGTTCGCAATGACATATATATTTAATAGTCGACAACAGGGGGACATGATACTATATGTCATTATGAGCGAGGCATTTATGCCGAGTCGAATAATCTACTCCTCTCAACAAGGCACATACACGTTTGATAGGAGTAGACCCATTCGACTACGCTGTCGCTCCGTTCTGGGAGACATAAATATATTTGTTATTGTAAAATATACTTGAGTGTTGCTGGTCAACTCCTAGAACAAATACTAACACATTATTCATGACACACTTTTTTTAATGAGGAGGCATAGGAGGCCTAAAAGAGTAGTTTAAGATAAAATAAGTATCTTCTGTAATAATCTCTCCATAATATCCACTACCATCCCAAAGAATTGTATCAGAGCCATAGTGTCTTAGTGTAATACTATATAACCCACCATTGCATTTTATAAATATTTTTTGACCAGGGTCAAGAGTCGTCCATATTTTACCAGTGGGATGATCATAGTTGTCCAAAAAAGTTCCGGTGCTATTATTATAATCTACTTCAAATGTAAGCCATGTCTCAGTTGGAGTGGTGACATTTGCCTCAGCTATTTGATAACTCCATCCACCACCAGCCGACCCAGGTCCATCCGCAAACCCGACTACCACAGGGCTCACTTCTTCTCTCTCACTACTACACACCACATTCCAAGAGAGAGTGTTGTTGTATGTTCCGTTTAGGGTGTTGTCTTTGAGGGAGACTAAGATGTAGAAGTATTTATGGTGTCCTGCTTGAATGAAAACATTTGAAAAGGCAGTTGTGCCGGTGACTGCAGAGACTTTTTCATCTAAAGCAGAGATTTTCGCTTCATCTGTGGCACTAGATGAGTAGTAGTCTGTGGCATTTGCACTGCTTACTAGATATTTGACGTCTATATTACTATTCTGTGGAGTGGAGCCAGTCAGTGTCACTTCCATGCCATATGCACCATTTGAAGCAGTGTTGGTGAATTTGTATGTAAATAGCACATATGTATTGCTGGCACTTAGTTCTACACTGGTATTTGCTGGAGTGTTAAGCGTAGTAGTAGTCGAGGCATCTGTAGCATGGATTGTTATTCCCTCAGTCCCATTGCCATTGACTAGATATGGATGAGATGCTGTGTTCTTCACTTGATACCAACCATTTGCAGTAAAGTTCACATTCTCTCCACTGAATGTGACAGATAGCGAAGATGTGGCACTCTGTTGTGTGGCTGTGTGGACGAACACCGCCCCACTCACCGCCAGCATAATCACTGAGAGGGCAAATGCTATGCTACTAAATAGTTTTCTTTTTCTCAATTTCATTTCTAAATAATCTCCTTTTTTTCTAAAAATTATTGAGTTAATGAATAACCAATTTTTGGGTGGAAATGGTGCGAATTGTCTCAATTTGGATTATTCATAGACTTATTATACACTTTTTGAGACAAAAGTAAACTCATTTTTACATATTTTTCAAAAATTTGAGTTAATCACGAACTCACTTCAAGAGTAATTACACTTTATAATATATAATAGAGGTGTAATCATGGAAGAAATGACTTATGACGAAGTAATAAAGAGACTGGGGTTTTTCAGGACTAATGCGAGGCTATCTCTTAGAGAAATGAGTGGCAGACTGGGGTATAATCCGCAGTTTATGAAAACTATAGAGAATGGCAGTATCGAACTTAAGGTAAAGACTCTCCTTGATTTTTGCAAAGTGCTAGGTATATCCATTCAGGAGTTCTTCTATAATGGCAGGGAGTATAACAGGGAGGATAAGTTCGCATGGGACTTGTATAGTCACCTATCCAGCGACAATAAAATGCTGATATTGGAGATAATGAAGCGGTTGAAATAATGGATAATAAAAAAACACTTGATTTTTCTCTCCATATTTGCTAATATCTCATAGAGAATTGAAATGAATTATCATCTCGATTCCTTCTTGCTGGATATTCCAGCCGATTAAGACCAAAAGGAGGCAAAATTATGGCAAAATACGAAGTGCTTTATGTCATCTCGCCAGAACTCAATGATGAAGAGAAAGACGCTATCATCGACAAGTTCAAGAGTTATGTCGAGACCAATGGTGGCACAGTGGCAGGCATTGACAAATGGGGCGTCAAGCCTCTCGCCTATCCTATCAAGTTCAAGAAAGAAGGATATTATGTCCTGATGAACTATGAGCTTGGCAAGGAAGAGAGCATCGCTCTTGGCAAACTCATGCTTATCACTGAGAATGTCCTAAGACATATAATTGTCGCGAAAGACTAATTCGAATAAGTAAAAGGAAAGATTAACCATGAACAAAGTTATTTTGATAGGCAATCTCACCAGAGACCCAGAACTCGCCACCACCACTAGTGGCATCAATTATTGCAGATTCTCTCTCGCAGTGCAGAGGAGATTCGCCACTAGTTCAGGAGAGAGAGAGGCCGATTTCATCAATGTCATCGTGTGGCGTGGACAGGCAGACAACTGCCACAAATATCTCAAGAAGGGCAGCAAGGCCGGTGTAGTGGGCACTCTGCAATCTAGGAGTTATGACGCACAAGACGGCACCAAGAGATATGTCACAGAAGTCGTGGCAGAAGAGGTGGAATTCCTCTCCAATAGAAGCGGTGATGCACCCGCATCACAAGATACTCCAGCCGCTGCTTCAGGCGCAGGCTCCAGTGACTTGCAACCAATAGAAGATGATGACCTACCATTCTAATTTAGTAGGCGTAGAGAATATTAAAAGGAGATAACAATGGATACAGAAGTTCAGGCTGTCGAGACCATGGAAAATGTGGCAAAGGACACCGCAGATGAGAAATTCTCCAAGAGACCTAAGAGAATAAACAAGAAGAAAGTCTGCATGTTCTGTGCTGACAAGTCCAAGAAAATCGACTATAAAGATGCCGCCACTCTCAGAAGATTTGTCACAGAGAAGGGCAAGATAGTGCCTAGGAGACAGACAGGCACATGCGCTATGCACCAGAGGGAACTGAATACCGCTATCAAGCGTGCCAGAAACGTAGCCCTCCTGCCTTACAGAGCAGAATAATATAAAGGAGTCATATCTTGGCTCCTTTTTTATATATAACTTATTGTAAAAAAACTCTACTTCACATAAAGTAGAGTTTGATATTACAAATAAAAAATCCGCACCAATGCGGAAATTTTATATGATATTTACCAACCTCCATGATGAGTAGAGAATGTCACAGTCCCTACTATATCCACTTGACTATCGATATAAGTGTAAGTGCAAAAAGATGACCAGCCACTCCATCCCGAATTAGTTAAATTGGTCGAACTTGTATTATATCCATTCCACTGATAACTATTATCAAAAGTAAAATCTACACTTGTATAATTACTATCAGTTGGGTCATAAAGATAAATTACAAAATAATTATTCAAAGGAATGGATACAGCATCGTTGAATATGATACAATTTTCAATTATCAAAGGATTCGTGTCATAAACGTTGCCATTATACCCAGTTGGAAATATTTCACTATATCCAAATGCATCCTCAATATTATCAACTATTTGATAGTATAATTGAACAGTGCCATAATTCCCATCTTGATAGGAATATTTATCGAGGGTTATAGTAGCGGGAGGAATTACTTCTTCTTTCTCACTACTACACACCACATTCCAAGAGAGAGTATTGTTGTATGTTCCGCTTAGGGTGTTGTCCTTGAGGGAGACTAAGATGTAGAAATATTTGTAGTGACCTGCTTGAATGAATACATTTGAAAATGCACTTGTGCTGGTGACTGCACTGGCTTTATCACCTAAAGCAGAGATTTTCGCTTCATCTGTGGCACTAGATGAGTAGTA
>CAMYXB010000029.1 GCA_947303145.1 uncultured Clostridia bacterium
TGACGATATTTTGATATGGGGCATGGCCTGTGAGAACTACACTCATGACAAGCATGGAGTAGAACCATAGTTTAATCTGCTCCACCATCTCACACACATATTCGCTAGGGAAATTCTTGTCAAAATACTCTCTGTCTGAGAAATATCTCTTGGTGCTGAATGGGGTGATGCCTGCATCTAGCCAGCAGTCGCCCACCTCACTCACTCTGGAGACTTCGCTAGAGCATTTGGGACATTTTATCTTGATTTTATCTATATATGGTCTATGCAGATTGGGGATAGAAGCTATATCTTGAGGATTGACAGCGAGAGTGGACAACTCCTTCATACTCCCCACTACGTGAATATGACCACACTTCTCACACACATAGAAAGGAAGTGGCAGGCCATAAAATCTGTTCCTAGATATATTCCAGTCACCCATATTGCTCAGCCAATCTAGCATACGCTTTCTGCCATATTCTGGGTGGAAGGACACCTCGTCCACTGCAGATATGAGGCGAGAGCGAAGATTGTCCATAGAGATATACCATGCTGGGATAAGTTTGTAGACAAGGTCCGTCTTACACCTCCAGCAGTAAGGATAACTGTGGGTATATGGGTGGGCATAATACAACTTGCCATCGCTTTTTAGTCTATCTACCACTAAATCTACCACTTCACTGGTCTTTTTGCCAGCCAAGAAGCCGGTATTTGGCAACATAACACCCTGCTCATCTATAGGACAAAACTCTGGGAGGTCGTATTCTCCTTTGAGACTATTGACAAGTTCGAAGTCCTCTGCACCACAACCAGGGGCTATATGAACTATGCAACTACCCTCGACAGCGTCAACGTCGCTCCAAGGTAGAACAGGGTGAGTGAACTTTTGTGGCTCAAGTTCTGGAAAACATGTCTCATAGGTGAGTCCAACAAGGTCTTTCCCCTTGAATCTATCTAGCACTTCATATTCTTCCTTGACTACTTTGAGAGCATCCTCTCCTAGCACTATATTGTCACCACTCTCTTTGAGGTGAACTTTGACATAATCAAGTTCGGGATTGACGGCAAGGGCTGTATTGGCGGACAATGTCCAAGGTGTAGTAGTCCATGCTAGCATCTTGAAATCTCTATCTATCACAGGGAATTTGACGAAAATGGCTGTGTGTGTGACATCATGATAACTACTGCTCATCTCATGCTCACTAAGTGATGTGCCACATCTAGGGCACCATGCCATAGGTCTATTCCTCTTGACTAGATACCCCTCCTCGTCACATTTTTTGAGGAAGTGCCAGATGCTGAGGATATTCTCGTCTGTGTTGGTGAAATAACTATTCTCCCAATCCATACATTGTCCCATGCGGATAGACTGCCTTGTCATCTCGCTAGCGAAATATTTCACTCTATCCATACACTTGGTGGTGAAGTTGTCAAGCCCATACTCCAAAATCTCTGGCTTGCCGTTGAGACCGAGTTCCTTCTCCACATTCACTTCTACCCACAAGCCTTGTGCATCGAAGCCATTTTGATACTGACAGTCTCTGCCTTTGAGGGCGTTGTATCTAATGGTGAGGTCCTTAAGTGTCCTACCCCAAAAGTGATGCACGCCTAGTCTATTATTGGCAGTGGCGGGGCCATCAAGAAAGCGAAACATCTCGTGCCCTTTATTCTTCTGCACTAATTTATCAAAACATTTATTATCCTGCCAGAATCTCAAAATGGCTCTTTCCATCTCTATGAAATCTGGCTTGCTACTCTCTTTTCTCATATCCATGATGTATAAAAATTCCTTTTAATAATTCTCCAGCACGCTGTTCATGTCCAAAATATCTGCCACAGTAATAACTCCCAGAGGCCTCTCCCTCATCGTGCCATGCTCGGTGATGATGATAATCTGCAGTCTACGATTGAGGTAAAACAGATTGAGTGCACGCTCAATGGTGAGGTGACTATCTGCGACTTTGAAGAAGCTCTCCTCTCCCACTCTAGACATAATGTCCGTCACTGATGTCTCGCTGATATATTGCTCGAATGGTCTATTATCCTTAAGTGCATGACCTAAATACTCCAATACTCTGTTGCCAATGGCTACACCAATGAGGTCATCTCCATCATAAATGGGGATATTCTTATATCCCGTCTGTGCCATAATCTCAAGAAGGCCCCTTATGGTGAGAGAGTTGTCTGCTGTAAGCACATCATGCTTGCACACTCTATCAAGTGCAGTGGGAGGGGTGGAGATGAGGCGTGCTATCTTCTCGAACTCAATAACCACCTCATCATGAGGCTCTGCTATGACATAATTGGGATTGGTCTTATGCACTATAGAATTGCGCAATCTACCATAGTCTATGAGTTCGTCCTCATACTTCCTCACCACGCTATTGAGTGGCACTGCCTTGCGGATAAGGTCGGCAAAACTGATACTCCTCTTGAAACCATAAATGGTCCTTAGAGCATGGTCAATGCTATTGTAGCATGAAATAAATCTTTCTGCGTTAGATTTGTGTATACCTTTTGACATAAATCTCCTCTATCGACAGCATATTTTGCACAATACATTATAATATACCATAAAAGGAGAATAAAGCAAAGTAAATTTGCGTATTATGTGCTTTTTCTTAATATCGCATCAAATATTGCTTGATTTTTGTCAGCAAAAGATATATAATGTGCTAGAAAGTGCTAGGCGGGGAGCTAGTGGTGCCCTGTTGCCTACAACCCACTACAGTAGGGCCGAATGCTTTGGGAGGGGGTGCTTGTTGCAGAGCAAGTGACGTGCGACTTATGTTGAAGTCAAGGTCTTGTGCAACTGTTAACCATGAATCATGTCAGGGCTTGACCGCAGCAGCATTAAGTGGATCTAATGGTGTGATGCAAGGAAGCTTTGATGGAGTAAGTGGTGCGCCAAACTGCTGTGATGACATTTTCGAGCAAAGATGCACTTTCTTTTATAAACATAATATGACACCTTGTGGTGTCATTTTTCATGTAAAATACTAGTGACAAATGACTCATTACATGATAACATATATGTATTAACAAAGCATAGGGATAACATGAAAAAAATTATTTTAGTGGACTTTTTTAATACAATAATGGGAAGACGCAAACTCCCTGAAGATGTCCTCTTGGATTGGGGGGAGAAGATGCACGATGTATATAGTGGCATCTCCTCTGTGCAATATTACAATATGTTCAAGAACGCTTGGAAAAAGTTGAGTGACACATCTTCATCTATTGTAGAGGAGTCTGACTTTATCATCACTACGCATGACATATTCTCCCTCATGGCCAAAGATATATCAAAGTATCACTTAATACAAGATTTTGAGATACAAAAATTCATAGACAGAGCACAAGAAGAATATTTCAATGCAGAACACGAGGCACAATATCTCAAAACGAGGACTATAAATTATCTCAAAAAATGTAGGAATAAGGGGTGCAAGATATATATTGTCAGCGACTTCTATTGCTCAAAAGATGTGCTTAGGGCATGGCTGGTGGCACTAAACTTAAATGTAGACGAACTCTTCGATGACATCTTCGTCAGCAGTGATTACAAGGCGTCCAAAGTGCATGGGACACTGTATAAAAAAGTGCTGGAGATGATTTCCGCATCGCCTAAAGATGTGATGATGATAGGCGACAACTATAAGGCGGACAAAAAGGGAGCGAAAAAGCAAGGCATACTATCAAAACTGGTTTTTCCACACATAGCATTGCCCACGAGAAGATTTTTTAAGGCTTTGCAAAAAATAGATGTTCCTGTAGAATATCAAGAAATTTTCGAAGAAGATATAGAAAATGGTTCTTATTCCAACTACGCCTTCCCTCTATATTTATTCACCAAGAAACTGGCAGAAAGATGCGAAGCAAATGGCACAAAAAATCTATTTTTCCTAGCAAGAGATGGCTGGCTACTCAAGACTCTCTTTGACGAATACTGCGTGCACAATCACTTAAATATCAAGACTCATTATATGGCAGTATCGAGGAAAAGCGCCTTAAATAGCAGCATTCTCCCCTATGAAGAGACTTTCAAGGGACTGAGCAATAGGTCGTTCGTATCTGTGGGAAATTTCCTCAAAACTCTCAATTTCAAAAATGAAGAAATAGAAAAAATAGGAAAAGAGACTGGCGTGTCACTCTCCATCTATCACCTCAATCTATCTAAAACTAAGGCATATCAAAAAGTGCTGTCCTCCAGCACTTTCCGCACCATTTATGACAAATATAGGCATGAGCAACACAAGGCGTTTTTAGACTATGTGGATAGTTTCGGTGTGGATATAGCGAGTGAAGGCTTCTGCTATGTAGATAGTGGCTGGCTAGGCAATATGGGCAGACATATAGAGAGGGCTCTTAAAGAAAATATTGATGATAAAGTCAATATGAACGGATACTTTATCGGTTGCATGAACAAAACCAGTAGGGAAGAAAAAATGTATGGGCTTCTATTCTCATACATATCTAGGAAGAACTGGGAGAGCAAGATACTCAGTTATCGCAAACTTAACTTCGAGGCAATCCTTAGGACTGACCAAAACTCTTGCACCAGCTATGACATAGAGACATCTTCTCCCATTTATTCCACTGGCGATGAGGAAAAGAGGACTTACGACAAGTTCGTGTGCCCTATGCAAGAGAAGATAGTATATAAATTTAGGAAAATAATGCAGACAGATGACAGAGTTTTCTGTCCACTGGAGAGTGTGGTGGCTAAATTGGTCTATAACATATTTAGACGCTCTACCAAGCAAGACGCCATTTTCTTCGATGGCACACAGAAGACTTATTGTGACAACTTCGCATATATTGGCTTTACTTATGCCATATTCAAGAGTTGGATGCGAAAGTGCTTATTTGGTATAAGAGATGCCTTTTTCATAATGGGCAATGGTGGAAAAGTAAGACATAAAAGAATAGCATTGAAGTAAAAATCCATGGTAATACTCCATGGATTTTTATTATTTATATGTGGAATTTCTCCTACGCCTGAATAAATAGAACTTGTAGTGCAAGAATGATACACCAAAATATATGATAATTAGACCAAATACACCCATTATGCCATAGACTATATATATCGAAAAGTCTAGAATATGATAATGGACTATCATATCATTTGTGACGTGTGAGATTTCGGCAATATCTTCCTCATTATACACTATCTTATACATGAAAGAAAGTCCAAGATTATTCTCTAATGGACGAGTGGAGAAAGGATCCATGTATGCCACTTCTGTCTCAAATGATGAGCCGTCCTCACCTATAAATGTGACAATGAACGTGTCTATAAAGTAAATAGCATAGACATTCATATCCTCCATGATAGAAGAAAAGTCTGTCCTGTCCCAGGTAGGAGATGTCTTGGTATAGTGAGCAAAAGAGTAAGGAGCGGGGACAGCAGCAAGTTCCTGCCCATGTGTCACTCTCCTTGAATACATGATGACGGAGTTCTCTTCATTCTTGTATAAGTCGATATTGCTCGCTCTGTAGTTCTCCAAATCCTTAAATCTGCGGAAATTGATGACATATTCATTGAGGGCTATGCCTGAGACGGAGAGTTCAAGATTGCTATCTTGCACGCCATCTATCCTATACTTTATCACCAAGTCTCCCCTAGGAGCAGATGTGGAGCCAGAGGTGTAGGCTATACGAGTGCGAGACTCCGCCTCCCTTACCTGCACCACAGAGCCAGTGGAAACATAAGTGCAGGTGACACTAAGTGTCGACTTGTCATAAGCCATATTGAGTCTAAGTGAGAAGGAATAACTCCCACCATACACCGCTCTGAGTGAACTAGCTGAAATGGAATAATACTGATTGTTTTGAGGAAGAATGACATCATATTCTTTGGCGCTCCACTTGGCATATAGTGTTATATCCTCATCAAAATCTCTATCTATAGATGTCACTTTCCTAGACGAAAATTCGCTGTCTAGATAGAATCCATCGAAGTTGTGTCCTATTCTAAGTGGTGAGACCAATAAAATGGTGTCCTCAACGGTGAAAGAATACACTGCATCTTCACCAAAGTATCCGCCATTCAGCTCATATGTGATGTGTAGCGTCACAAGGTCATAAACCGCTGTAAAGGTGACATCACCCTCCACCACATAATCATTAAGTGATGAATAAGTGCTCTGTCCGTCTTGCCAATGGCTGAATGAATATCCCTTTCTGTCCATATCTAGTTGACTAGTCACGTCTTTTAGCGAATCGAAGTGACTAAAACGGAAAGGATAACTATCACTAAAGATATTGAATACTACGTCATATTCCATATACATTATGTAATATCTTCCACTTTGAATGGTGGTGATATAGTTGGGATTATTAGACTGGGCGGTGATGACATATCCTGCCTCTTTCCTTGGAGTAGTATTGCTAATAGGCTGACCTCTATCGTCTACACACGTATACGCGATAAGAAGGTCATCTCCCTCTTTATAGTTCTCTACAGTGCTAGGGTCAATAGTATAACTGAAGTCTGTGTTAGTATCGCCATAATAGCAATATTTGTCATTCACCTGAATAATGAGTGTCTGGGGTGTGATGGAGAAATATACCACTACATCAGATAGTGCTATCTCATAGTTATTCTCCAGTCTATCTTAGAGTGCCCAAAGATATGGCATAAGTGCCCACATCTTCTCCGCTCTCACGAGTGAGGGCTCCGTCAAATGAAATGACATCTTGGAACTGCTCGCCTGTGTATCTATAGATCAAGGTGTCGTCCTCAGTATTGTAAATCTTCCTCTGTCCTGCAATGGGAGTGACGACTATAGGTCTCTTGTTTATGCTAAAATTCACTCCACTGGTGAATACTAGATTGTAATTGCTACTCCTAAAGGAGCCATTGTCTTTAAGTGACAATGTTCCGATAGTAATGAGATAGGAACCCACACTCTCACCGCTCTCACGAGTGAGCCTGCCATTAAATGCGGGAGTTTGCCCTGTGGCTTGGCCTGAATAAGTATAAGTAAGATCGTCCGTCCCGCCATACAACTTGCTCGACTCGTCTGGAGTGACTGTGAGGTCTCTTTTAGTGATGGTGAGTGTAGCCACAGCCACTGTGGGATTGAAATTGGGAGCGGAGAACTGCGCCTTTATTATATATGTCCCCACTGCTGAATATGTAGGAAGTGTGCCAGTAGCCAAGTTGGCATCGAACTGGACACTAGCATTGTCCACCAGCATATATAGCGCTGTAACTGGCGAGTAATAACTCACATCAATACTGTGAGCCATGCCATCATACGTGACATCTACGCTGTTTATGGTGAAGGCATTATTCAAGTCATCATTGACTATGGTGAAGTGGGCTGTCTTGGCTAGAGTCAAGGTGTAATTGCTGGATAGGAATGAGCCACCGCTTGACAGGGATAAACTCCCTAAATTGATGGGATAAGAGCCGACATCTTCCCCCGCACTTCTTGACAAACTGCCAGAAAACACAGGTGTCTCGCCTGTGGCCACATTGTCATAAGTGTAAGTGAGAGGCGAGTCTACATGGCCATATATTTTGCCAGTGTCGTCTGGATAAATGTATAATGGTCTGGGTGAGATGTAGTATTTATTCTCTCCACCTGAGAACACTGCCGAATAATTGCTGGCATTGAATGTGCCACTATTCGTGAGCGTAAGCGAGGTATAATATATGTCGTAGTATCCCGCATCTTTCACTGTGACTGGTAGCATATTGTTATTGCCATCTAGTTTGGTGATGACGAGCGATATATTGATATTGGGCACCTCAGAGCCCACTGCTCCGCTGTATGAATATGTAAGTAGGGCTAGCCCGTCACCATATACACTGGTCTTGTAGTCTGGAGTAATGGTGAGAGTTCTGGGAGAAATGGTGAACTGCACTCCAGATGTGAATACAAGCGTGTAGTTGCTGTCCAGCACCACAAGTGTGCCTTGTCTTATGGCATAACTACCCACATCTTCTCCGCTATCACGAGTGAGAGAGCCATAGAACTGAGGATTGTCCCCTGTGGCTATGTTGGAAGTGTCGAAGGTGAGAGCGCTCTCACTCCTCCTATATTCCTTCCCCTGTCCGCTACGTGGAGTAATGGTGATGGCTCTAGGTTGAATAGTAATGGTCACGCTACCTTCCTCTGTAGCATATCCTGTCTGAGTTATCCTAAAAGGCACTGTATATGTGCCGACATTGCGGAATGTGGGGGTGACATTGGTCCAAGCATTGTTGACATAATATGAAATGGTGTAATTGGACGGTGAAGTGACAGAGATGTTTGGGGATATATCCTGCCCATTATATGTAGTAGTGGTGTCACTGGCGGTGTAAGAGATGGTGCCGGTGGAACTCACAGTCTCCACCACCATAGGCAGTATGCAATAAGTATTTTCGCTATAGTATGAATACCACGTCGAGCCATTGTTGTCACTTAGGAATGTGTTGTGATAACTGTAAGGAAGGCTGTGGTCCATATTGCCGATGTATAATAGTGAGCCGGAATGAACCACCATAACCACAGCGAAATATTCCCCAGTCAATCCTATGATATTGGAGCCAAGGTCTATGGTGTATAATCCAGTGAACTTGGTGGTGAAATTGGAATTCCCGTCCTTGTCGATGACTGCTATCTTGTGAGAATATGCTGAGCTGAGGAGGCTAGAGATGCTTGAAGCATTGGTGGCTACACTGCTTGAGATGTTGTCTATCACATAGACATTGAAACTTGTCTGAGGGAATTTGCTAAAAGGGCTGGCACAAGGAATCTTGAGTCTCACTATCTTGTTGGTCTGTGAGGCATCATTTACCTTGAATATATTGCTAGCACATTTATTACTATTCACGGGCACGCTCCACACGGCCACTGTGCTGCCATTGTAGATGACGAATTGATTCTCATAATCTAGGCCATTGTAGATAAGTCCGGTGGTGCTACTATAATCTGTGGTCGACTGGCTATCTAGTGTCTTGCCTATCTTGGTGAAGCCACACACTCCGTCCTCTACATTCACGTCATCATACATGATGTAGAAGTATCCACCAGTTCCAAATGTTGTGCCATAGGAATTCTGCGCAATGTATGCACCGGTGTAGGTGACTCCATTCCTCTGAAGCACGCACTCGTCATTCCAGCCGACTAGAGTAATCATGTGATTCTGCGTGATAGCGCTATCTACTATGTATTTATCGCCAGTGAGATAAGAATTGCTCATATAAATAGTGGCCATGACTCCGCCATAGTTGTAAATATGACTTTTGATAGAAGTCCTAAGCTCTGCTATCTTCTCCTGCAGGGTGGTATCGGAATAATTCTCCTGCAATCCGCTCCTTGTCGGGAAGAAATATGCGTCCATAACTGAATATCCCGAGTGTCTCATGCCATTCTGTGTGAGCATCGTCTCATAATTAGAGAAAGCATTGGCGTCAGCACTCGAGCCATAGGTTATCAGCCCTGTCTCCCAGTCTTCTTGTAAGACGGGGCCATATTCGCTGGTCAAATATTCTGTGGACAGGTCCATGCTACCACCTGCCATGGCACTGAGGCCCCTCTTCTTGAACAATGTATATGCTATGTTAAGCTCGGAAAAATCTAGCGGAGTGGACGGAGCAAAACTGCTATCCTCTCTCGCCTTCATATAGATAGAGGTCTCGAGGGCAGTGTTGGTGGCATAAGTCCAGCATATCCCTGTGCCCTTTTGATTGCCCACATTCTGTGGCAGAGACGCTGTCTCTACATCGCTTTGCTGATTATAAAGAGAGGTGCTTGATAGGTCAAAAAGGGAAAACGCTGTGGGAAGGGAGGAAGTCCCATCGGCAAAAGCGACTGGAGTGGAAGATAAAAAACTGAAGGCTAATAGGCCTGAACATAATAATATGAAAAGAGAAAACAACCAAAACTTATTCCTTCGCATAAAGACAGCACCTCAAAAAAATATAGTCGACTCTAGTATGTGTTGACTAAAATATATTTATATTATAATTATAGTGTCGAAATATGTCAATTCAATTCGACTAATAAATCTATAAAAAAATGTGGTATATATTAAACTATTCAAATAATTCAATTCATTGTGAACAATCAAAATTGAGCAAAAAAAAGAATGTAGCATCGCTACACTCCCTACATTAGATCATCTATTGCTTATATACATAATCACGTTGATAGCCACTAGAAGAAATCCTATGCCTACTAGAATCAATCCTCCCACTTTGAGAGCAACATACAACTTGTCATCATTTGCGACATCATCTATGTGATGAGCCACACGAGTGACTCTCTTAGAAAGCACA
>CAMYXB010000030.1 GCA_947303145.1 uncultured Clostridia bacterium
ATTATTATATATTGCTACAACTAGATGACCCTACCCTGCCTGTCACATTCAACCCCACCTTTAGTTGGACTGTAGAGTGTAGTAATTATAAGACGGAGCCACTCCCCACTACGACATATTCTAGTGATGCTACAATAACATTGACAGAAGACATGCCCACTAATATCGTTGTCACAAATAATGCCACAGTGACTATTAATGCACAAAGCCACAATGTGACAGGGAATGTGACTGTCAATAGTGGACAGTTGACTATTAGTAATGCTAATATAGCTGGCGATTTATTGGTCAATAATGATGGAAGTATTATTTTTAATGGAGGTAATATAGCTGGTAATGCGACAATTACTGATTCTGGATATTTTAGGTTAAATAGTGGAAATATATGTGGAACTCTTTATGCTAGTGGAGGGAATTTAATTAGTGAGGATGGTTATGATTCAGGAAGTGTTGTTGACTTGTATGGAGGAAGTGTCGGTTCGGGATATAGTTATACAGTAGATAATGGTCACAGAGTTTATCAAGATTATGGCTTGTATAAGACTGAGGGAGCTCTGATTCAAATATATGATGGTTTCATATGTGGACTAATACATGCCTCTGGAAGACCACCATCGATTCCACCGACCTCCCATTCTAAAGCAATTATTATGTCTGGTGGACTGTATACTTATGACATATCACAATTTGCTCTTGGAACCAACTACGAAGTAGTTGAGGTCGTTCAGGACGGGATAACTCTATATCAAGTGCAGCAGCAGCAGGTAGATGAGAAAGATAACAACAATAACTCAAATCCGGGAGATATTCCTTGGTCGACCCCTTGACAAGAATGAATAAAAATATTTATTCCCTTTATTTACGATAATATAGAGATATAAAAAAGGGCGGGCAGAAAGGCTCGTCTTTTTTTTGTTGTCATCTATAAAAAACAAGCAAAAGTGGAAACTCTTGCTTGTTATAAAATGATACACTGTTATTGCATCTTATAAGTAGTCTTGACTCCAGGTCCCATAGTGGAAGAAAGAGTGAGACTCTTGATATATGTGCCTTTGGCTGCTGCAGGCTTGGCTTTGACAATGGCTGACATGAGAGCATCGAAATTCTCAAAGAGCTTGTCTGCGCCGAAACTGACCTTGCCGATGCCGACATGGATAATGTTGGTCTTATCCAGTCTATATTCCACTTTACCTGCCTTGACATCGCCTATAGCCTTGGTGACGTCCATGGTGACTGTGCCGGACTTAGGATTGGGCATAAGACCTCTAGGTCCCAGTATCCTAGCCACACGACCTACTAGTCCCATCATATCTGGAGTGGTGATACACACATCGAAATCCATAAATCCTGAAGAAATCTTGGCTATCATCTCTTCTCCGCCGACTAGGTCTGCTCCTGCCTTGACGGCCTCGTCTGCCTTGTCTCCCTTGGCTATGACCAGCACTTTCTTGGTCTTGCCTGTGCCTGCAGGGAGGACTACTGTGCCTCTGACCTGCTGGTCAGCATTCCTGCCATCAACGCCGAGTTTGGCATGAAGTTCCACGCTCTCATCGAACTTTGCCTTAGCGGTGCTTATCACCAGTGCTAGCGCCTCTTTAGGCTCATACACTTTGGACTTGTCTACGAGGGCGATTGCTTCTTTGTATCTTTTACCTAATTTCATTCTCACTCCCTCCTATTAGTCCACCACTTCCACGCCCATACTTCTGGCGGCACCTTCTATCATAGACATAGCACTCTCTATGCTAGATGCATTAAGGTCGGGCATCTTCATCTCTGCTATCTCTTTGACTTGGGCTTTGGTGATCTTGGCGACTTTTGTTTTGTTGGGGACACTGCTGGCCTTCTCCAGTCCGCATGCCTTCTTGATAAGCACTGCTGCGGGTGGTGTCTTTAGGACGAATGTAAAAGACCTGTCCTCGTAGATGGTGACTACTACAGGAATGATAAGTCCTGCCTTGTCTGCTGTTTTGTCATTGAACTCTTTGGTAAAGCCAGGCAAGTTGATACCATGAGGTCCTAGTGTCGAACCTACAGGTGGTCCCGGGGTGGCTCTGCCAGCTGGCAACTGCAATTTCACAGAAGCCTTAACTTTCTTTTCTGCCATTTTTCTCCTCCTTAGGCATAAGTGGTATAATCGAGGCGCATGAAATATATTTACACCTCTCCCACGCATAATACATCTATCGCTAGACGTATATCAACAGACTGGGAAATCTATTCTCAATCTATTAACCAAAATTAAATCTTCCTCACTTGAGAAAAGTCAAGTTCTACCTCAGTCTCTCTGCCGAACATCTCGACATTGACTTGACACTTCTGTGTAGCAAGGTTGACACTGGTGATGGTGCCGACAAAAGTATTGAGCGGCCCATCTATAACTTCTATCCTATCGAATGCTTTAAGGTCGCTGTCGACCACAGTTTTCTCTAGGTGCAACTTGCGTATCTCTTCCTCTGTCAAAGGTAATGGTCTACCTTTAGGGCCAGCAAAGCCAGTGATGCCACGTGTTCTGGTGATATTGTGCCACAAGTCATCGGCATACTTTATCTTGACTAGAATATAACTAGGCAAAAGTTTCTTGCTGACCAGTTTCTTCTTCCCGTTCTTTTCCTCCACCACTTCTTCCATGGGGATAACGATATCGAAAATCCTGTCCTCTAGGTGATACTTCTTGATAACCACCTCAAGATTGTCTTTCGCCACCTGTTCATATCCGGAATAGGTATGCAAAACATACCATTTCGCTGTTAATTCTTCCATACAAATCTCCAAGTCCTAAAAACTATATCTGCATAAGCAGTCTATACAGGGCACCTAGGCCATAGTCTATGCCGAAAAGAACAATGGTAAAAAGAACCACTACCAAAAGAACCACACCGGTCTTCTTGACCACTTGAGAAAAGGTAGGCCATGTGGTCTTTTTCAGTTCTCCCCATGCCTCACGCAATCTCTTGAAGAGTCCTTTCTTTTCTTTCTTCTCTTTCTCGATGCGCTTCTGCTTCTTCTCTTTCTCGATGCGTTTTTGCTTCTCTTTCTCTATCTTTTGTTGTTCCTTACTAGGCACTTCGCTCTTTACTGCTTCTTTTTCTACATTATTGTCCATGATAGGCTCCTTCAAAAAATTATTAGCACTCATTGCAAATAGGAGAATTACTTGGTCTCCTTATGCAGAGTGTGCTTCTTGCAAGAAGAACAATACTTGTTCATCTCAATCCTATCTGGATCGTTCTTCTTATTCTTATAAGTGTCATAGTTGCGTCTCTTGCACTCTGAACAAGCAAGTGTTACTCTGTCTCTCATAATGTTCACCTTTTTTCAAAAAATTAACACCCCCAAAGAGAGATGTTAATATAATTTATCACGAATATCCCATTTTGTCAATGGAAAATTGATAATTTTTATAATTTTTTTAGAAAGGACATAGCGGGATATTAATGATGAAAAATAATGGCGACTTTGTTGACCTAGAGACCTAAATCTCTCTGCCTATTGACCTCACTGAATTCCTGAGTCATCTCTTCTCGATAGTTTAATTGGCTTTCTTCTTTAGTATCAGATATACTGATATAAGGCTCCTCTTTCCTCATAATAATCATTTGATTTTCCTCGCTGCCTGAGTTCTTCTTGAGATTATATGATTCCATAGATAATTCCGCAGAATATTGCACTTGTGTTTCGCTACTGGATACACTGAAAAATTCGCTCTCAATATCTTCTTTCTTTTGTATTTCGACTTTGGTGTAGGCTTTTTTAATAATAGGTGGTGGCGTGAAGACTGGCTTGACGGGGACATGAGGAGTGATTATTGCTGGACGAGCGAAGCCAAACATTATCGGCATCATAGTCTTTTTCTTGATGTCATCGTCTTTTTTCTTGTCTTTCTTCTTATTCTTCTTCTTGTCGTCTTTCTTCGACTTCCCTTTACCCTTATCTGCTCCTTTAGACTTAGGCTTGGACTTGACTTGAACTTTAGGCTTTGCCCCACCTTTTACCTTGCCACCCTTGCTCTTTATCTTAGGCTTAGACGGCTTGGACTTTTTGACACTAGGCTTTTTGGCAGATGTTTTTTTGACTGGCTTCTTCGCGGGTTTCACCTTTTTAGTTGCGGGCTTTTTATCACTAGGCGACTTTGATGCCTCTTTCTTCCCCTCACTCTTGGCTAAAATGCGAAGTATTTTCTCCTCTTTAGTCTCGTTAGGGTTGTCAATTTTTTCTTCTTTCTCTATTTCTTTCTTAATTTGCTTGAGAATGGCACCAGTGGGACGATGACTTCTTGATTGCCTTCTTTCTTTCTCCCTCTCTTTAATAGAAGATGTGAGTGCTATAACATATTGCTTATCGTTCTCGAGACCCGCATCATCTTTTTTGACGAAATCTTGGTTGACTTTCTTGGCAAGTTTTATGACATGTCCCTCATCAAGACGGAGATGAGCTCTATCTATGAGAGATTTCATTGACCTAGCCCTCATAAAGCGCAATTCATTATATAGCTCTTTGGCTCTATCTTTGTCCACTCCCTCTTTGTGAGCCAATCCATCTAGACATGTGAACATCATATCAAGCATAATCTTGTTGTAAGTGGTCTTGGTGGAGAATCCCTCTAACTGAGGATTGCCCTTGAGCATAAAGGACAATTCCTGTAGAACTCTCGCGCCTACTTCTCCGCTGCGCATAAATAGTTCCATGGCTTGTCCCACTATATCATCATCTGCTATGCCCTCTTTGCCAAAGAGCATACCAGAAAGTAGCGAAAAATATATCTTTCTTACAAGGATATTCTCGCAATTATATTTAAGTTCTAATACACTTTCCCCCATTTCTTCACTATAGAGGTTATACATATCCAGTATATACTCTTCTGGAATGGGGTCATCGGGGTCAATGGGCATGGTGTCTAGCACTTCTCTAGCCACCTCTGTATAGCCAGCCTCCTTGCGCCTTATCTCCTCTACGAGATAAAAGACAGCCTCGTCCTCCCCAATAGTGAGCATGAAGAGAATATCGCCAAAAACGGGTAGCATGCCTCTCGCTTCATAAGTGGTGATGCCTCTGTCCTCATCAAAATATACAGAATAAATAAGTTTGGGCATATCTATGAGTTCTTGTTTAATTGAACTATCTATGATATATTGCCCATATCTATTGTATGAACCTAGTCTGCCATTCAAAATGACATCTATATCTCTCTCTTCCTTGCAAGAATCAACGATAGATTGATAGTCTTTTAGGTTGACATCTATGCCGTATAGATTGATTCTAGGTATAGAATCTTTATCCTTATTGATTATTGCCTTTATATCATCTTCTGCATGGGAGGGTATATCTTGCACTATTTTATCTTTCTCTTCTTCCATTGATTTCCCTCCTCTTCTTTATATGTATAATTTTATCATAAAAAAATATTTAGTCAATAATTTTAGAAAAATGAGGCAAATTGCCCCATCTTTATATATCCATATTCTCCAGTTTCTTCCTCTGGTCGTCTAATTTCAATTCTGTGATAAGAGTATCTAGGTCACCATTCATAAAGTCTAATAAGTTATATGCAGTGTAGCCTATTCTATGGTCACTTATTCTGCCTTGAGGGAAGTTGTATGTCCTTATTCTCTCACTTCTATCTCCAGTGCCCACTTGTGCCTTTCTATTGTCGGCATATTCTTTGTCCTTCTGCCCTTGATAGAAGTCATAGAGTTTACTCCTCAATATCATCATGGCCTTTTCCCTATTCTTAATCTGGCTACGCTGGTCCTGACAAGTGACCACTATGCCTGTGGGCAGGTGAGTGAGACGAATGGCGCTGTCTGTCTTGTTGATATGCTGTCCGCCAGCACCACTACTCCTGTATGTGTCCACCCTTAAATCTTTGTCCTCGATATCGAACTCCACTTCCTCCAGTTCTGGCAAGACTGCCACAGTGGCAGTGGACGTGTGCACTCTGCCTTGACTCTCTGTCTCTGGCACTCTCTGCACTCTGTGCACCCCACTCTCAAACTTGAGATTGCTATATGCACCATTACCGGAAATAGACAGCGTGGCCTCCTTTATTCCCCCGAGTTCTATCTCGCTGACGTCTAGCACTTCCACCTTGTAGTGATGTGTCTCTGCATACATTATATACATTCGCATAAGTTCACTAGCGAAAAGAGCAGCCTCATCGCCACCTGCTCCACCCCTTATCTCCATGATAACATTCTTGTCATCATTCTCGTCTTTGGGCAAAAGCAAAATCTGCAGTTCTTCTTCCAATTTCTCTTGCAAATGCTTGTTTTCCTCGATGTCCTCTCTCGCCATTTGGACAAGTTCTGCATCTTTTTCTTGCGACAATAACTTCTCACTAGATGCCATGTCGTCTAAGCACTTTTTGAGTGCATGATACTTCTCCACAATCGGAGTCAGGGCACTATGCTCTTTGACCAATTTCTGCCAAGTGCGATTGTCAGCAATAATCTCACTATCGCACACTTTTTTAGTCAAATCTTCATAATTTTCCACTATTTTTTCTAATTTTTCAATATATTTTGATGAAATCATATATTATCCTCTTCATATTCTTTAGGCGTGGCAATGATTATCCTATCATTCCCGCCATAGTCGCTAATTGCTTCGACTTCGTATCCACTATCTTCAAATATCTTTCTCACACTTTTCGCTTGATTGTATCCTATCTCCATGACAACCACTCCGCCTTGCCTTAAATAATGCACTGCACTACTGGCTATGCGCTTGTAAAATGTAAGTCCGTCCTCCCCTCCATCAAGGGCAGAGATGGGGTCATAATCTAGCACCTGAGGGGAAAGTGAGGCGATGTCTCCACTCTCTATATAAGGTGGATTGCAGACAATTACGTCAAATCTACCCTCAATTTTATCAAACATATCCCCCGCTCTGTTAATCCTAGTATTCCAGCCAACATTGAGCAGGTGTATATTACACCTGGCATTGTCTATGGCTTTGAGTGATATGTCAGACAATGTGACATAGGCGTATGGGCAGGCCTTGGCAACACTGACACCTATACAACCCGAGCCTGTGCATAAGTCCAGCACATATGGAACGGCGGGATTAGGCACGCTCCACTCACTCTTTGGCATATAAAAGTATGGCTCACTGCTCTTGGGATATAAGCTCTTGAGATGGGCTTTCTTTTTGTCCGCCTTTTGCACTCTATCTATCACCTGCTCCACCACAAGTTCTGTCTCTGGGCGAGGGCAAAGCACCCCATTTTTAATCATCAAGTCATTGCCATAGAAGAACACCTTGCTGAACATTCTCTCTACACTCATGCCCTCTTGCATATTGTCTACTGCACGCCACAAGCCCTTGATTACTTTGGGCGGAAACGTCCTCATCTTGACCAAATCTTGCAATGTAATGCCGAAACCATATCTCAATATATATATTTCGTCTCCCCTGACATAAGCAGGCAAAGGAGAGAGGAGCGACACTATGTAGCACAAAAATCTATCTGCGGGAAATTCCTCCCTAAGAAGATCTCTATGCTGGCGATAAAACTCGAACTTATCCTCAAGCGAGGCGAACTCTCTCTTTTCTACGGGTGTCTTGCTCATGAAAGCATTGTATCACAAAATAACATTTTTTCAAATAGTTTTTATTGCTAATTGAGGTAAAAAAAGTTGAAATTACTATAAGTAGTAAAATCAACTTTTGGATATTTCTAAATATTTATTTCACGCCAGTCTTCTCGCAGTAATCTTTGGCTTTTTCTAGGACATCGTGTATTTCCTCTTCGGTGAAAGTATCATCTACTATCACGCTAAACCAATTATTTTGCTTGGTTTTAGGGAATTTACTTGATGTAATAGATTTCTTATCTTTTTTGAGTTCTTTCACATAAGATTTATCCAATTTAGCGAGAATTAAACAAGCGCCATTTTTCTCGTATACATATGCGAAGCAAGTCGTTTTCTTTGTCTTATTGCCACTCTTATCTTCCTCGTAAGTGAAGTATGTATCGGCAAGAGGCAATCCTGTGCTGGTGTAGTTCTCTCTCCTATTGAGAACAACACCTTCGTGATAGTTGCCGTCAAGATACTCGAAAAGTGTCTGTTTGTTGACATTTGAGGACTGAACTTTCTCCATTTCCTTTAGGCTTTCAGCCAAAGTCTTAACTCCGACAATCTCTTCGATTGAATCTTCCTTTTCCTCAACAGCGACTTCTTCCACTTCATTTTCTTTAGAAGAATCTGTCATATCCTGTGAATATAAAGAAAACTTTTTGCCAACCTTGACATCTTCCTTGGATGTCGCAAAGTATATCACATTGCTTGTAATACACTTTCTTGCTTCTTTAACCATCTTAAGTGATACTGCTGACTCGCTTATCGCATCAGACTTCAGCATACTCAAATCTTCGTTGACAGCAAATTCAAAGTAGTATTTTTGCTTCTTAAGATACATGACAAACTTAGGATGCTTGGTATCAAGAGTCCAATTCTGTGTAGTATCCTCGAACTCACAGCCGTCACCACTTGTTCTAGTGAATGCGATAGCATCCTTGGTCTCCTCAACATTGGAATACTTGAATGTCGACATCGCCAGCAATTCGCCCCTCTTGTTGTGCAATCCAAAGACGAACTTGTTGTCATTAGTTGGGAAAATCACATAGCAACCGACATCTTTCTTCTTAGTCTCAACTTCTTTTTCTTCTTTACCTTCAACTAACTTATTATATCTAATCGCTATAGACAAGATAGGCATCTCAATCATAATGGTAAACATTACACCCATTACCGTAAATATACAAGTATGAATGAACATAATAGTCACCGTTGAGCAAAGAAGGAATGATGCCCAGATATAACCTATCAATCTAACTGTTTTTGTTATCTTATAATATGAGCAAAAAACTAGGTAAAACACAGAAAGAATATCTAGAAAGATGATGATAAAACTAAGACAACTGTCTGTATCGCATAATAATTTTGAGAATATGCTTTCTGAAAGTAAATTAGTGAAAACCATTACTTATCTCCTTTTGTATCGTTTTCCCTTTGCAATAATTTTTTATTTTTTGCCCTTACTATCAAGACATATTGCATGGTTGCCACAGCCAATAGGCTGGGAAGCAGGATGAGGATTGTTATTTTGCCTGAATAGGCGGTATTGTGAGAAGCGGAACCTATAAATATAATCCAATTCGACAAATGATCTGTCGTAAAACTCAATGTATTGAGTTCTACCTCGCAATGATACTCTGTAAGAACATTGGCATCACTTAGGTATCCAAATTTAATTGTCTCGCTATCTAGTTCTTCTCTATTCAAAGTTATTTTTATATACAATGTAGTATTTGGTGCAATTTCAACACCATTTTGTGTGAGTTTTATGGAGTATGCGGAAGAAAGATCCATATTCCTTCCCATTACTTCATTTATCTTTTTTCTACCCAAGAGGACTTCTTGAGTAGTCAATTTAATTTCTAATTCGGTATCAAGTGGCTTGCCATCGACACTGGTCACTTCAATATTTATGCCTGGTGCATCAGCGACCTCTTGTATCCAATGAAACCTCAATCCCACAGACACATTAGCACTG
>CAMYXB010000031.1 GCA_947303145.1 uncultured Clostridia bacterium
CGTTATATGGCAGAATTTTTGCCAATTTGAAGAAACACGCCTGCATAATTACATTTATCTTTCCACCTAAATTGCACTCGCTTGCTATTTTGCCCGCATCTATGACATACACTTTGATATTCTTTTTTATAAGAGTGGCAAGTGTTTTTTGTGGCATGATGTCTACAAGTTTATCTTCATCGTATGGAAAATTGATGAGGAATGTCCCGCCGTCCAATAAATCACATTCCATGTCGTATTTGCCAATAAATGAGATGTTGTGACATGCGATAAAATTGGCCTTGGTGATAAGATAAGGGGAGTCTATCTCTCCTTTGCCAAATCTCAGGTGAGATACGGTGACGCTGCCACTTTTTTTGGAATCATATTCGAAATATCCCTGCACGTTCATGTCTGTATGTGTGCCAATGAGTTTGATAGAATTCTTGTTGGCACTGACTGTGCCATCACTGCCCAGTCCATAAAATTTACATGAAAAAGCATCATGCTTGATATAAAAATCTCTATCAAAGGAAAGGGAAGTGTGATTAATATCGTCTGTTATGCCTATAGTGAAACATTTTTTTTCACCACTTTTTAGATTGTCTAGAATGGCCTTGACCATAGCGGGAGTAAACTCTTTTCCACCTATACCATAACGGCCTGAAATGACGGAGATATTCTGTCTATTCATCTTAAATAGGGCAGTGAGGACGTCCTTATATAGTGGCTCGCCGTCAGCACCGCAATCTTTTGTCCTATCTAGCACACAAATTTTCTCAACACTTTCTGGAATGGCTTTGGATAAATCTACGCTCGAGAATGGTCTGTATAGATGAACACTCACTACGCCAAACTTGTCATAGCCACGAGTTTTTAGATATTCTATAGTTTCTTTAACAGTCCTAGCTCCACTTCCCATGATGATTATCACATATTTAGCATCAGAATCTCCATAGTAATCAAATAGGCTGTAGTGTCTGCCACATATCCGCTCAAATTCTTTTAGTGAGTCCTTGACTATATCTATTGTCTTGGAATAAAACTCGCTAGCAGACTCCCTGTTTTGGAAGTAAATATCTGGATTTTGCGCAGTGCCTTGCTGGTGAGGGTGAGTGCTGGAAAGGGATAGTTTCCTAAATTCTTTTATAGCACTCATGGGGAGCATCTTTTTTATTTCATCGTCACTTATGGAATCTATAGTCTGTATCTCATGTGATGTCCTGAAGCCATCAAAAAAGTGAAGAAACGGCACACTGCTTTTGAGTGAACAGATATGACTAATGAGCGCCATATCTTGTGCTTCTTGCACAGAAGAAGAGCAAAGCATGGCATATCCTGTGGATCTGGCCGCCATTACATCTGTCTGGTCCCCGAATATGGATAGAGCATGAGTAGACAGTGCTCTACTTGCCACATGAATGGTGTGCGGGAGCAGTTCTCCAGCCATTTTATACATGTCTGGAATCATGAGGAGTAGTCCTTGGCTAGATGTGAATGTAGTGGCCATCACTCCACTAGACAATGCTCCATGTAGACTACCTGCTACTCCACCTTCACTCTGCATTTCTATTATTTTTACCTTGTCACCGAAGATGTTTTTTTCTCCACAAGTAGCCCACATGTCGCAATCTTCCGCCATGGGTGATGAGGGAGTTATGGGATAAATAGAGCATAGTTCACTCATTTTATATGCCATTTTGGCGCAAGCCATGTTGCCGTCTACAGTTATTTTCATACATTTCTCCAGTTTTGAGTTAATTCATTATAGAATTATAATCTATTTCTGTCAAACGAATATATTCACTCACATTTGTTTTGTCTAAGTTTTGATTGAAAAGTGTTTCTATTTGTGGTATTATCCTTATATGAAAAATATTAGACTAGATGTCAGTTATGTAGGCACAAGTTATTGTGGCTTTCAAAGGCAAAAGAACGGGATAACCATTCAAGAACTGCTTGAGAAGGCTATTTTTCAAGCGACTGGAGAAAAATCTACCACTTACATGAGCGGGCGGACGGATAGCGGTGTCCATGCCATATGTCAAGTGGTCAATTTCCACACGTCTTGCACCATTCCGCCAGACAAAATGTATATAGCGCTCAATCAATTTCTTCCAAATGATATAAGAGTGATGAAGAGTGGCGAAGTGCCGGCTTACTTTCATGCGAGGAAGTCCGCCAAGTCTAAAACGTATATGTATAGGATATATCTCGGTGATGTTTTGCCCGCTTTAGATGACAACAGAGTATTATTAGTAAAGCGTAAAATAGATTTTGATGTCCTTAGCACTGCTTGTAAAATGATTGAAGGGGAGCATGACTTTAGGGCTTTTATGTCCACTGGCTCGAGTGCAACAAGCACCATTCGAACCATTTATGATTGCCATTTTTTGAGAAGAGATAGCTATGTGGACTTTTATATAACAGGCAACGGATTTTTATACAATATGGTGAGGATAATCATGGGAACACTTATAGACATATCGACAGGGAAGTCTACTATAGATACATTGCATCACCTCCTAGAAGGCGGTGATAGAAAAAATGCTGGCAAAACCCTCCCACCCCATGCACTTTATCTATTAAGTGTAGGATATTAGGAATCTATTATATAACAATATGGTTTTGTTTGTTTGGATTATAAGGAGAAAAAATGATAGTTCTAGTAAATGAAATTGAAAAAGAGATTTTGTTTGAGATAAGGAAGCATTTTGTTGAAGAAAACGAAATAACATTTTTGGAATATTCTGAAAATGAAAAGCAAACAGAGTTTTGCAAAAAGCCATATTATATTGAAGAAAACATAACGAATTTACAAAAAGTTATTGATTTGTGCATAGCGGTTGATAATGGAAAATCACCATTAAGAAAACTATTTAATTGGGAGCAAATTGGACAATTCGCTTGCTTTTATAACCTTATTATTTCTATATACAAACAAAGAGAAGTTGGCAAAAAAGTTGATGATATTGAGTTTTTATACTTGAAAAATAAAGATAAATATGATTTGGAAATAAAAACTATTAAATATGATGATGACTTACATATTTGCCTTTGTGGAAATTCAAAAATTGGTCAAATGGAATTATACAAAGATTTTGAATTGTTTGTTTTTGCTGTGGGTTATAAAAAACTAACTATATTCAAAAAAGAGAAAATTGTTCATACTCATTGGCACCCCTGGAATATTTTTGAAGCACAATCAGATTTAGATTTATTTATGACTGATGATATTGACAAAAAATTGCCTATTTCAAAAAATGTTGTTTTTGGATATTGTGGTCAAGATATAGTAGAAGAAATCAATAAAATAGTTAATGGCAAAATGATTTATCAAAATGGTGGTGGAATTACAATATCATATCATAATGATTTTGTTATAGAATACTTAGTTCAAAGTATGTATATAAATAATGAATTTTACTATGATATAGAAGAACAAGATATTTCAGATTTTATTCGTGAAATAAATAATGATAAATATGTATTTATCCAATACAAACATAAACATTTACAAATATATAACTTATTTGATTTGGGAAAGCGAATGAAGTTTATGTTAGTTAACAAAAAGAAATTCAATCCGGCAAAAATCAAACATAAAAAAGATGTGGAAAAAGTATTTGATATACACGGATTAATTGACATTAAGAGGTGACATAAAAATTTATTCTAATAAAATATTAAACAATATTGTTAAATCACTTGACAAAGTGAAAGAAATGTTCTATTATACTGCTTAGCGAATTTGTTTCAAGGTCTATTAGCCCAGACAGAGAAGCACTTTGGCTTAACTAAAGTTTAGAGGAGTAAATAATGAAGACATATATGGCAAAGCCTCAAACTGTGGAGAAAAAATGGTTCGTAGTAGATGCTACAGGTATGCCTCTTGGACGTCTTGCTAGTCAAGTGGCCAGCATACTCAAGGGTAAGAATAAGCCAGAATATACACCACATGTTGATACAGGCGATTATGTAATTGTTATAAATACAGACAAGGTTGTCTTAACAGGCAACAAGTTAAGGGATAAGAAGTATTATCACTATTCCGGTTATGCTGGTGGCATGAAAGTTAAAGGTTATGATGAACTCATGCTCAAGGCATCAGATTTCGTAGTGGAGAAGGCTGTCAAAGGCATGCTTCCACACAATTCTCTTGGCAATAAGATGGCTAAGAAACTGAAGGTTTACAAGGGTGCAGAGCACAATCACGAAGCCCAGAAACCAGAACTTATAACTCTCAAAGGAGCAAGATAATCATGGCAGAAGAAATAGAAGAGAAGAAGACCGCTCCAGAGGCGGAGGCTCCAAAAGCCAAGGCAGAGAAAGCCGTTAAGAAAACAACCACCAAGAAAACTACTGCAAAAGAGGAAGTTAAGGTGGAGGAAAAGAGCGAAAAGCCTGTCAAAAAAGCAGTGAAAAAGGAAGAGGTAAAAGAGGAGACAGCCGTCAAAGCAGCACCTCGTAAGGTCAAGACAACCAAGGCCGTCCCACATGCTAAAATATCCACTGGTAGAAGAAAAGATGCTATCGCTAGAGTGAGACTCGTGAAAGGCTCTGGTAAGATAATCATCAATGGCAGAGATATGGATAGTTATCTCCCACTTGAGACACTGAAGCTCATCGTTCGTCAGCCCCTTGTCCTCACAGACACAGCAGACAAGTTCGATGTTCTTTGCAATGTTCATGGTGGTGGATACACAGGTCAAACAGGTGCTATCCGTCATGGAATAGCTAGGGCTCTTGTTAAAGAAAACGAGACATATAAGGCAGAACTTAAGAAAGCTGGTTTCTTGTCACGTGATTCTCGTATGAAAGAGCGCAAGAAGTATGGACTAAAGAAAGCCCGTAAAGCGCCTCAATTCTCAAAGAGATAATCGAAAAATACCTCAATCGAGGTATTTTTTTATGCTTTTTTATAGTAATTTATACACTTTTTGATAGATCTTATAGTATATTTCATTTCTTTTAGTGTATTTTTATGATTTACGCTTATCCGCACCAAGCCGCTTTTAGTGGTATTTAGGAATTTATGTGCAAGTGGAGCACAATGCAATCCACTTCTCGTTATTATTCCACATTTTTCATCTAAATAAGTGCTGACCCTCACGCTGTCGATGCCCTCTACCTCAAATGTTATTACACCAGATTTGATGGTGTGAGTAGAGAATATTTTTATTATATTTATCTCACTTAATCTCTTTGTTAAATAATTCGACAAAAGACTTATTCTTTTGTTGATTTTGCTTTGATTTTTCTCTACAAAATCGATTCCCTCGCCAAGTGAGGTGATTATAGGAGCCATGAGAGTTCCGCTTTCAAGACTCTCTGGCAGATGGCTTGGCTGAGATAAGGAGTGTGAATCAGTGCCCGTGCCACCTTGAATAATGGGGGACAGGCTTTTTGTATAATTGATGCACAACGCCCCCACTCCTTGTGGAGAGAAAAATCCTTTGTGTCCAGAAAATGCAAGAAAGTTTATATTGCTTTCAATCATGTTTATTCTTTCATGTCCTGCACCCTGTGCATCATCTACAAGAAATAAAATATCATGCTGGGCACACAACTTGCCGATATTTTCTATGTCATTTCTATTGCCAGTGACATTGCTGTATGAGCAGACGCACACAAGAGCAGTCTTATCTGTTATGCACCGTCTTATATCTTTTGATGTGATATATTTTTTATTGCTAGGAGTGACCACCGTCAGGGATATTTTGCCTCTTTCTTGCAAGTTATATAGTGGTCTGAGGACAGAATTATGCTCAAAAGTGGATACTATTACATTATTTTTTTCATAGAAAGATAAGCCATGAATAGCAATATTTAGTGCTTCGGTGCAATTTTTAGTGAATATGACATTTTCTGTCTTGTCTAATCCATAATGCGTGGCGACCTTTTCCCTTATTTGCCAAATTTTTTGATACAACTTTATGCTTTGGCTATTCCCACCATGCCCGGCATTTGATTGTTTTTTTGTATATGATAATAGGACTTTTAGCACCCTTCTTGGCTTGTATCTATTGGTAGCAGAGTTGTCTAGATATATTACTTTTTTCATCATTTTCTCCCCTCCATTATATGTATCAATTAGATTTCTCGGTTAAATAAAAAAATAACCTTTTTAGGTTAATTTTAATATAGTGGGAGTGGATAAGAAAAAGGAGATTAAAATGTATTATATAATTGCCTTTACATCTAGGGGAGAAACGATGAAATTTTCTTCACTGCTCACTAGAAACAATATCCCACATATGATAGTCAATACACCAAGAGAGATAACTTTGTCTTGTTCTACTTCTATTAAAATATCTAGGCGCTTTCTAGATATTTGTAAGAGATTGTTATCTAAATTTTCGTTTTATACTTTTCTAGGAGTGTATATGGACAGAGGGCTCTAGATTTCAATATGTATTTAAGTGATTGAAATTATTGTTCTTTTGTGTTAGAATAACTTGTATAAGAGGCCCACAGGATAAGATATGGACGAAAGAACAAATGAAATATACTCACTTTTAGATGCAAGATTTAGCAATGCAGGGTGCGAACTGACATTTAGCAATCACTACGAACTCATTGTAGCGGTAATATTGTCCGCCAGATGCACAGATAAGAGAGTTAATATCATTACAAAAGATTTATTCAAGAAATATCCATCGCCCAAAGCACTGTCTATGGCAAATATTGATGAACTGCAACAAGCCATCTATTCATGTGGTTTTTATAGAAATAAAGCAAAGAACCTCATATCAATGGCTCAGGACTTGTGTGATAGATTTAATGGGGTGGTGCCAGATAATTATGAAGGGCTTTTGTCACTTGCAGGAGTGGGGCGAAAGACTGCCAATGTGGTGATGTCTGTGGGCTTCGATATTCCAGCCATAGCGGTGGATACACATGTGTTTAGAGTGTCCAATAGATTAAAACTTGTAAGTGCCAAAACACCTCTGCAGTGTGAAATGGAACTTAGAAAAATAGTAGATAAGGACAAATGGAGTAGAATACATCACTTATTAGTGCTATTTGGGAGATATGTTTGCTCATCAAGGAGCCCGCATTGTCGAGATTGCGAACTGAAGAAATATTGTGATTATTATAGAAGTAAAGGGAAAGAGTAGGGAAAGAATATGTTTATAGATAGTGTAAAGATATACATCAAAGCGGGAAATGGTGGCAAGGGTGCCATATCTTTTCGCAGAGAAAAAGGAATACCCAATGGTGGCCCAGATGGTGGAAATGGTGGTAGAGGTGGCAATATAATATTTAGAGCATCAAAGGACCTAAATAATCTAGTATCATTTAGATTCAGTGCGCATTTTAGAGCAGAAAATGGCGAAAATGGTGGCAAAAACAATCGTATTGGTAAGAGTGGACAAGACCTAGTTATTTCCGTTCCTCAGGGGACCATCGTAAAAGATGCAGATAGTGGGAAAATAATTGCCGATATATTCTATTTGGACAAAGATTATATTGTTTTGAAAGGTGGAGAGGGTGGTAGAGGCAATACTTTCTTCAAGTCTCCCACTAGACAAGCGCCTCATTTTTCACAAACAGGCGAAGTGACCAAAGAATATGGAGTAAGGCTGGAACTTAAGACTCTAGCCGATGTGGGACTTATAGGATTCCCAAATGTGGGCAAAAGCACGCTACTTTCCGTTGTGTCCAACGCTCGCCCAAAGATAGCCAATTATCATTTTACCACTTTATCGCCCAATCTTGGTGTGGTGAAATATTATGACCATAGTTTTGTAGTGGCGGATATTCCCGGACTTATTGAGGGAGCTAGCGAAGGACAGGGGCTGGGACATGACTTTTTGCGACATATAGAAAGAACTAGAATGCTCGTTCATGTGATAGATATATCATCAAGTGACGGAAGGGCGCCTTATGATGATTATTTGATAATCAATGAGGAATTGGCTAGATTTAGTGAGAAATTGGCTAAACTTCCTCAAATAGTAGTATTAAACAAGATTGATTTGCTTGAAAATGACGAGCCTATTGAAAATTTTAAGAAAAAAATAGGGAAAGATGTCAAAGTGGTGCCAATATCAGCATTGAGTAGACAAAATATAGAGGGATTGATAAAAGAAATATATGACATTCTCATCACACTTCCCGAGTCTGTTCCTATAGACATAGAAGAATTTGGCTTTGATAAAAAGGACAACACTGCTATAGAAATCGAAAAACTAGACAATGGCTATTACAAACTTGGTGGTGGATTTATAGAGAACATTTCGAGGGGAATAGTTGTAAACGACTATGAATCGCTTTCATATTTTTGGAAAAGACTCAAGAATGATGGCGTGATAGATATGCTAAAAGATAAGGGGCTAAAGGACAAGGACACTATACTCATTGGAAATATAGAGTATGAATACACAGAATAAAAGGAGGTAGAAAGATGTTATCATCACACGAGAGAGCGCAGATAAAGTCGAAAATAAGTATGCAGGCATCAGTATGTTTTGTCGGCAAAGAGGGACTCACTGAAAATGTCATAAAAAGCATCGGTCAAGCACTAGATGCTAGAGAAGGCATTAAGATAAGCTTGCTCCAAAATTGCGATATAGATGTCAAGGAGTTTGCCAACGTAATCTGTGAGAGTCTCAATGCAGATATCGTGGGAATGGTGGGACGAAAAGTAATCATCTATAGATACAATCCCAATGCCACCAAGCATCTACTGGATAACTAGAAATATATCATACTTCATATATGACATTTAATTCATGAAATTTTTTCGTGCCGTTTTTCATAAATTTTACTTATGCCAAGAGAACTCTCTTCTCGAAAGTATTGCCAGCATAAAAAGCAAAGATGACATGATGATATAATAAAAATTGTGTCTTACTATTAAACTGGCGAAAAATATAAGTAGTCCAGAGAAAAAATATTTTTTTGACTTATCTTTCGTTAAAGCATGGCTAAAATAGTCTTTGAATTTCATCTTTTTAGTGGAAGAGAAGTTTATTTCATTTTCAATTATTACGTTTTTATTCTCGAAAAGAGTCTCATACACCTTTTCTTTTTTATATATCTCGACATTAATGTTTTGTATTCCCAAAAGTTTAAGTTCGTCATCTCTCTTACAATCGCAACAGAAGATTATTATTTTGTTTAGCCTCTCTTTCACTGCCTGCCGAATAATTTTTAGAGCATATTCTAGGGAAAGCGTGAGTGAATCAAAGTAATAACAAATGCCCACATTTTCTTCATCTTTTTTAATAAAAATACTTTTTACTTGTTTTTTGTTATTTTTTTGTGCCAAAAATTGATTAGAAAAGAGCTCATTTATTTCGCTTTTGTCAAGAGATAGTAGTGAGATGACACTGTTTTCTATATTTCTTTTTCTTGTTTCAAGTATGTTTTTTTTATCCATTTTTGATTTCTTTATATAATATCCAAGCAAATTATATC
>CAMYXB010000032.1 GCA_947303145.1 uncultured Clostridia bacterium
TTTTACACTCGACCTGATGTCCACCACCATATAGTCCCTATTTACCTCTCCCAGAGTTAAAGGAAAATGCTTGTCCATATTCTAAAATATATGTCACCTCGCCGCCTTTTAGACTAAAATAAGAACAATAAAAAAACAGAAAAAAATTTTATAAAAAATTAAAAAAAGTGATTGACAATCTATTTTCACTCTGCTATTATAAGAGAGCATCAAACGAGATGCACATATTCCTCGGTAGCTCAATGGTGGAGCACTCGGCTGTTAACCGATAGGTTGTCCGTTCGAGCCGGACCCGGGGAGCCAAAGAGAGACGCAAGAAATTAGGCGTCTCTTTTTGTTATAAAATATTCAGGACAACCACCATAACTTGCGAATAAGGTGAGCAAGTTATATAGGTATAAAATTCAAGGCGAAAATGGTAAGCCAAAGAGAGATGGTTTTATGCCATCTCTTTTTGTATGCAAAATATATAGGACAACCGACATAACTTGCGATTAAAATGAGCAAGTTATATAGGTATAAAATCGAGGCAGTCACAGAAAGCCAAAGAGAGATGTCTTTACGGCATTTCTTTTTGTTTTGTTTTTTTAATTCAATCTTCAAGACCTGCTAAATAGTCTATGCTTACACCAAAAAATACTGACATAGAGATAAGTTTAGACAAGGTAGGCTCGCACTGCCCTATCTCCCATAAGCTGATTATTGATTTACCCACGCCGAGATGCTTGGCTAGTTCCACTTGACCTATGCCTTTTTCTTGTCTTAATTGTCTCAATCTTTCACCGAATGTTTCCATATAAAAATTATTCCATAAAACTGGAAATTTTACTTGACTTCCCAGTATAATGGGAATATAATTTACATAAATAGCAAAAAGGTGGATAAATTTAGATGAAAAATATCAAAAATCTTTACTTGGCAATCATGCTAATCCTCATGGCTTTTACCCTCATTATCTGTGGCATAACTATAATAGAAAGCTCCAAGGTGGCCACAGTCAGCCTTGAGCAAACAGTGACATATGATGCTCCAGAGTATATAGATGTCACATTTGATGCGGGAGAGGGATATTTCTCAGAAAATCAGCATACATATGAGACAACTATCAAGATAAACACACTATCTGGCACGTCCATCTTTCCCACAGCCCCCACAAGAGACGGATACACATTCAATGGCTGGGAGTATAGTGTAAATGATTCTAATTACATATCTCTCAGTGATGGAGCCAATATGCCCTTTACAGACCATCTGTATGTAAGGGCAAAATATAGGATAAATGCCTCCATATCTTTCGCCACTAGCAGTTTGGATAAATTGACAACAGATACATCTTTCACCAACTCTCTCACCAATACAGGCAATGGAATGGTGACTTATACATCTAGCGACACCTCTGTAGCCACAGTTAATGCATCCACTGGAGCCGTCACGATAGTTTCTGCTGGCTCCACCACTATCACAGCCACAGTGACGGACACCAGCACTCATTATTATGCCACAAAGACCACCACTTACACTATCACAGTGAGGACATCAACGACATTCCTAACTGCAAGTCAAATTGTAAATATTCAAACCGCCTCAGAGGCATATGGCCTTTTCGGCTACAATGCGGAGATAACAAATAATGCAGTCATTAGTATGCGACTTATTCAAGATATAGACTTGAGTTCTGCCGGTATAAATGTGACCGTCTCTTCAGGCGGATTGCTCATCGAGACAAACGGCCATTCCATAAGAAATCTTAATATCTCTGTCGGCTCTAGTGGCTCACTAACAATAAAATATGGTGAAATATTTGGTAATGTGACTGTAAATGGTGGAAGTGCTACATTCGAGGGAACTTCTATTGTTGGCGATATTTCTATAACCGGTGGGGGACAGATGACTACTCCTTCAGGAACTTATTTTAATGGCAACATAACGATAAGTGGACAATATACATCTGTTAGATTTAATAATGGCAGTCTTATCGAAGGCGACATGACAATCGATGCTGATGATGGGGTGGTGTATTTCGATGATTCTGTAGTCAATTGCGATGTGACTATAACAGATGGAGATGTATCGTTTAGTAGTTGTGATATTATTGGAAACATTACCAATAATGATGGGTATGTTTCGTTTAGTGGTTGTAATATTGTTGGAAACATTACCAATAATGGTGGAACCCTCATAATAGATGGAGAAGAACAATAGACGAAGATGTCTACTCCTATTATAAAACACAAAAACTCTGCTCACTATGGGCAGAGTTTTTGGTATAAGTAATATTACTTCTTCCCTTGCATAATGTTGATGCCTTCGGGAGTCATGAGAAATAGGTCTCCTTGGAGCCTCTTTATACTGCCACGCAGGGCATAAACAGCACCTGAGAGGAATTGAAGTATCTTGTCTGCATCGGAGGGCTTGAGTTGACCGAGATTGACTATGCAGGCCTCTCTACGCCTGATGCAATCTACGAGTATCTTGATGTCATTATTGTCACGAGGAGCGTAGATGATGAGATTCTTGCCCCCCAGTCCGCCTGTGAAATCGACATTTTCACCATTCTTGAAATCGCCCACATTAAAATTACCCGCAAGGTTATTGTCGAAATTGGCATATTTGGAATTATCGACAGGTGTAGAATCCTTTTTTTCACTCCCTTCGAATCCCATGCCTTTCATAAATGAATTGAATAAACCCATGTTATTTCTCCTATGTATATAAGGATATTATCACAAAAAAACAATAGTTTCAAGCAAAATATACTTGGAACTATTATCAATCGTTATTCCTTGCCAATAAACTCTCTTATAACACTACCTTGAGAGACCACACTAGTGGGAATTTCAGTAAAAAACAAAAGACGTTGTTTAAGTAAGTTAAAAGACAGGTTGTCTATATCCTTGATGTCATTGATAATGCGTCTATATAGCATAGGCTCGAAAGCGTGTGATGTATTAAGGAACTGGTCTGCTCTATTTATGAATGGAGCGATATTTTTCTCCTCACCACGACAGACATCTGCCCACAAGGACAATGTGTCACTTGGCAAGCAATCTCTATCTCTGGCATCACGCACCATTCGCCTCATAAGACGGATATCTCTGCCACATAGTATTTGAGCATCATTTCTAATGTAATCTGCAGAACAATGAACATATACTCTGTGTATTTTGCTATTATCCAACCCCTCTATAATGCAGGGATTGAGAGCGTGTATGCCTTCCATAAGCACCACTTCGTTATTGTGCAAATACACATCTGTCCACTCCTCTCTTCTCTTATGAGTGGCGAAGTCGAAAGACGGCGTCCTAGTCTTACCATTTAGCAATATTTCACCTAGGCAGTTTTTTATAGTCTCCACATCTAGTGCGCCTATTCCCTCTATATCTGGTTTCCCATCTATTGTCGGGATGGTGTCCATATCTAGAAAAAAATCGTCCATGTTGATAACATGGCTTGACACACCGAGTTTGGACAATTCATTTTGCAGCAAATAACTAGATGTTGTCTTGCCAGAAGCTGAGGGTCCTGCCATAAGAATGATACGTCTCTTATACTTGACAATATTGCTAGCAATATCGATAAGTTGATTTTTATATTTTCCCTCTTCTTCCTTTGTGAAGTTCAAAGTATCCTGTGCCTTTATGTTTAATTCGTCTATTTTATACTGATATATATTGAGCATTCTGCCTCCCAAAAAAATGTAATAAATATAATATATGCCACAGGGGGTAAAAGATTTACAGCCTAAAGTATATCTTGCTAGCCAAAAGTTTGACGAGATCCACATCTTGCTTTTTGCTGGCAATAACCAAATCTCTAATATTTTCACTAGGAATATCCTCAGGCACCACACCGCTCTTCTTGATTAAGTTGCAAAAGTCCTTAACACAACCCTCCACCTGAAATAGATTTATGAGAGTGAAATCGTCCCTTTCAAAAAAGTATTTGAAATAATATAGCCACTTATCCTCCGAAAGTCCTGATAAAATCTGCTCCGCCACTGCCCTAGACTCGCTAAGATAACCATAATTCCCCCCTAAATAGCAGACGAGTGCCGGCGTGATTATGCTCCTGAGCATAATATTGGACCTAGTGCTTATATCCGCGATTCTCATAAGGGGAGCCACTTCTTCTTTATGAGTGGACACGCCATAGTGATATGACAGAGTATCTTGGCAACTCTTGAATAGTTTCGACACAACAGATAGGTCGGTTGGCAGTTCGATAAGTTTAATCTGCCCTGCCAAATCATCAAACGCTTTGGTCAATAGTTTATTCTCTGGACTAGTTTTAAGAATATATGTAAAGAATTTTTTATCGTTGAGGCTCACACAATCCCAAAGGAAAGGAAATAGATTTTTGACATTTTGACTGAGGGTTTTCTGTGCCTTTGAGTCCATAGAATCACTGGAAAGTAGTGAAAACATTATGCGAACTAAGAGGTTCTTTTGCTCAAAAGTAGATTCCATAATCTCACCATAAGCGTCATCATAAGGCTTTATCTCCTCACTTGTAAGTCCTGTAATAGTCTCCAAGATAGAAGTGGTGAACGGAGTGAAATCTTTTAGCAAAATAGAATCATAGAGCGTGGTTATGATAAACTTGGCCATCTCTTTGTCTATCTCTTGAGCCTCCTCGATATTGTCCTGCCTCTTCTGCATGATTTCCATGATTTTAATAATGGACAACTTCTCTTTTTTAGACACAAGACCGAATTCATTGGCAAGTCTTAGAACAAATATGTCGAAGAACTTGGACACAAAAGTCTTGTCCAAATAATGTGTCAGGCTGACTACCATCTCTTCTCCTACACTAAACACTGCATCTATGAGCATCTTAGTAGCCTTGCCATAGACATATTCGACAACATAGTTATACATACCATTGTTAAATGATGTGAGTATAAAATCCCTATCATCGCTACTAAGTGCACAAAATGAATTCTTCACTATATCCTCGAATGATTCATCCGAGATATTACATTTCCGCTTTGCGTTGTTCCAAATTATCCTCATTTCTTCACCTCCTCGTAGAACATCTCTCCCTCTTGAGAATGAAAGTATACACCGACTATTTTCTTAATATTGCTATTGATGACAGCATATGCAGCACGCTTTCTGGCACCACCTCCACCAACTAATGCATTCCCTCTGGTAAATTTTTCGTTCTTGATAAAAACATTATAAGCCCGTATTCTACCCACGTTATCTACGATTGTTATGCCATCATAGTTGAGCATAGATATAAATAATTGAGCGATATTGTTGAGTTTCGCCTCGCTATAACTCTTGGTCATAAGGAAAGTTTTGGAAAATTCTATAGGTTCATCAAGCCATATTCCATCAGAGAAAAATCCCTTATCAGCGTAATCCTTATCAATGACTACACATATTCCACCATGAATATCATTCATCGCCTTTCTCATTATATTACTGTAATAAGTCTTGATTTCGCCCAATTTATTTTTGGTGGTCTTGAGTTTGCTAAAAGTTGCATTGACGAACCTTTCTATAGCATTGTCTCTATTGAGAAAATTGGAATCGTTGATGGAAAAATTGATTATGACATCTCCGCCCTTAATCCCCTTCAGGTCTATAGCATAAGAACTAAGTGTATCTAGATATATGAGATTAAGTCTGTCAGAACTTGTCAGGACTTCACTCTCAAATATGAGTTGAGAGAGCGATTTTTCTTTAATTGAATTGAACACATTACATATGCCGTAATAATACACGCCATCTTTATATTCAATATAGGTTGTCCAATCGTTTACACAGAATATGAGCAAAGCTTTAAGCCTAGAGATAAACATCTTTTCGTCATTATCGCAGAATAACTGTAGTCTGAAGAAATTGAGCACATTCTTGCCAACAAGGTCGATATTGTTGGTTATAATAATCCTTGGCTTGACCTTCTGCCCCTCCTCTTCATAACTGCAGAATTTATAAAAGTTGTTTATAAATACTGTGATAAGATTTTCCGGCATGGCTGGATATTCCTTGGCAATAAGTCTCAGGACAGTGTCCTTGGCCTCTGTAAAATATAGGTTGTCAGGCAAAGTCTTTATCTCCTTTTAAGTAAAATATTTACACTTTTTTATGTCCACCAAAGTGCTTTTCTGTGAAATGCAAGAGTGCAGATGTAGGTAGAAATCTCATCGCAAAATGAAGCACCTTGTATTTGAAACCAATGATGTAGTATGGCCGGGGGGAACGCTTGGTGGATATATTATATATTTTCCTTGCCACTCCCACGACCGACATTCTCTTATCTTGTCTAGAGTCAATGGCTCTGGCAGCATTCTCTATTCTATCTTTATATCGGTCATTTGTTTCAAAAACTTTCACTCTATTCTTAGTAAAATTAGTTTTAATATCCCCAGGACAAACACTCACCACTTTTATCCCCAGAGGAGCGCACTCCATGGCGAGAGAAAGTGACAGCATATGAAGCCCCGCCTTGCTGGAACAATACAGCCCCCTATATGGCAGTGGAAACAATGCACAAGCAGAGGCGATGTTGACAATCTCACTGCCTTTCCTCATATATGGCATGGCATACTTATAGCAGTTGATGGCTCCTAAGATATTGACGTCATACAACTTCTCTATCTCGCCATTAGGCACCATTTCCACAGCGCCTGACAAGCCATAGCCCGCATTGTTGATAAGCACATCTATTCTCCTGTATCTTGCGCCTATCATATCCATCACTTTTTTGACATTCTCTTCACTAGATATATCACAACAATAGAAGTTGTCACAATCTTCATTGTGGCGTGCTAGTCCTATAACAATATCACCCTTACTTTCGAAATAACGGACACATTCTCTGCCTATTCCGCTAGAGCAACCAGTAATAACTACAATTCGCTTGTCTCTCATACTAGAATATATTGTATTCCATTAGCAAAGAAAAATCAACTATTTTGAGCCTGTTTGCTAATTATGATTATTCTGTGTCCTCATGACGAGTTCTCCTATCGTGGCGTGACTGGGATAAGAGTCCAGTTTACTAAGAAATTCCCTCTCACCCATTATTTTCACGAGAATGCCTCTATCATCATAAATGTATAAATTGAGATATGTGAAACTATCTATAAGTTTGCACACAGAAAATATCTTCTCACTAGATAAGACATAGAGATTTTTTATTCTCATTACTTTCTTGTTTTTCTTAATTTCTGCATAATTTATGAAGGAATAAACCGGAGTTTCTTTTTTGTTGAGTGGAAATATGCAAAAAATGACAAATAAATAAGTAAGATTGACGCTGATAAACAAAGATAAAATAAATAACACCGCCAAAATCAAACAGAGAAAGATGTTGACTATAAAACAGATTTTGACTGCTTTTTTCATGCCAAAACATTGATTTATGACGGCTCTAAAAATTCTTCCCCCATCAAGAGGAAATGCAGGCAATAGATTGAACAATCCCTCGACAAAATTGGCATAACAAAACAAGTATGTATAATTGAATGTAAAAGGAAATACCCACCAAACAGCAAGGAAAAATACAACCACAGAAAAATTGAATAATGGCCCAGCAATAGCCACTTTTATCTCATCTCTAGGTGGCATAATAGTCGATGTAAGACTGAGGCTTATGCCAAAAGGCATGAGAAGAAATCTGCGTATATTATATCCCAAAGACTTTGCTACCACTGCATGCGCCATTTCATGTAAAAGAATGGTCAAGACATAATTTACTAGAAGTAATCCTTGACCAAAATATATCAAGATGCAGGAAAAAATAATGAAAGTAAAATGAATGTTAAATTTTATTTTGCCCACTCTATCTCACTTACTTTCACTAGATTTCCCTCTTTGTGAAGATATACCCTATACACTTCTCCCTCTTCACAGAGTGCTATGTGACACCTCGCCCCTACCATTTGTCCTGTGGCTATGCCAAAAGAAGAAAAGCCCACATATCTTGACGTGTATCCCTCATTATGCTCTATCTCGATATACTTTTCTAGGTCGGTAGTGAAGCCTATGGCAGACACCACTCCGTCACTTATACACCTTATAGTCCCAGTATAATTGTATGCCAAAAATTCATCACTCTTGGATATGTTGGGATTATCTGTAGGAAGATAAAACACTGCTTTAGTATCATTTTTAATGTTTTTCATGCCAAAAAAATATGACACAAAACTCACCTCACTGCCGTCATCGAACAAATCTGTCGTAGGAGTAAATGAAGTAGAAATGGTTTTCAAATCATTTATAATCCATTGTCCATGAAATACATTGTCACAGACGAATAGAAAAAGGAAAATCAAGAAAACTAATATAAATGTAATATATTTTTTAACAAAATGTAGAACAGGTTTCTTTTCTCTTTTTTCGCTGTTTATAACTTTTAACTTGTTATCTCTCATATTCTAAAATATGCGAGACAACCATAGTTTATTATACAAAAATAATCAATTCACAAAAAATGTATTGTGCTTGATACTACTTGCAGAAAAGTCAATATTAAAATAATACTTCCCATTTTCTACTCTGTATTTTATGTCAATATCTTTTATCTCGGTGACGAAATATCCACTCAATATCCTATAAATATCTGTTTTGACTAGGTTGATAAACTGAGGAGAAATATTCTCCTTGTCTTTCTTTAATATCCCTCTAAGTCTATCCATAGATTGCTCTGCAAATTTCATATTATACCCTCTTTCTCAAACTTCTCTTGAAAAATCCAAATAGCCCCCTATACTTCTCTGTGTAGTCATAAGTTTTCTCTGTCTCTCCCAAAATATTTTTTGCAAGAAGCATGAAAGCTTCATAAGACTCACTATCTCTACTTACCATTTTTCCTAAGGATAGACAGGTAGTTATTGAATCATCTTCTGGGATAACTCCAGATAAAGAAGTGGAGAGTATTTCACTTATTTTTGATGGAGCAAGCATCTCTTTGTCCATAACCATATCTCCACGCACACGATTGACAATGATTGACTTTTGATAAATAGAAAATGACGGCAATTCTGCGAGGACTTTGTCAGCATCTCTTAGGCTGGATATGTGAGCAGTGACCACAACCAAAGCTTCGTCCGCACCACATACCGCTCTTTTGAATGGCTCATCTATCCCCGCAGGGCAGTCTATCAAGACAAAGTCAAAATATTCTGCCAGTATATCCACTACCTTTTTTACATTCTCAGCGGTCACTCTGGCTTTATTATAAGAATGAGCTGAAGGCATGACATATAGATTGGGCAGCGAAATATCTTGCACCAAGGCTTGCTTTACTCTGCACTTTCCCTCAATAACATCTACGATGTCGA
>CAMYXB010000033.1 GCA_947303145.1 uncultured Clostridia bacterium
ACCGCGGACCGACCGGTTATGAGCCGGTTGCTCTAACCAACTGAGCTAAAGGCCCCCATCTATGTGACATTTAATCATGGTCGGGGTGGAGAGACTTGAACTCCCGACCCCATGCTCCCAAAGCACGTGCGCTACCAACTGCGCTACACCCCGAATTAAATGCTCCCTTATGATACAATAAAATAAAGCAGATGTCAACAGAAATTTTACACTTTTTTCAACTTTTTTGAAAAAAAATTTTTGACATGAAATATTATAATACTTATGTATTTATTATTGACAAGCAGGTAAAAGAATGATAAATATATTGAGACATAATAAATAGGTGAAAAATGAGACAATTATTAAAATCTTTTAGGACTATTGACTATATATTTATGCTGATATCCGCCACTCTTATAGTGGCGCAGGTGTATTTTGACCTGAAAATGCCCGACTATACAGCAAGGCTCACATCTTCCGTCTCCACTGGAGCGGTGGACATGAATGTGGTATGGGTCAATGGCGGGTATATGCTCCTCTGCGCACTCGCATCTCTAGCCTGCTCCATTCTCTGCGGATTGTTTGTGACAAGGATAGCGAGCTCCTTCTCCAAAAATACTAGGGAGCGGATTTTCTCTAAAGTTTTATCTTTTTCATCTAAAGAAATGGGAGATTTTTCCACGCCTAGTCTCATCACTAGGACTATCAATGATGTGGGACATATAAATAGATTTATTACCATGGGACTTCAGATGCTCATCAAGGCACCAGTGCTGGCTGTATGGTCCATAATGAAGATATCTGCCACCTCTGTAGAATGGACTATGGCTACCATTATATGCGTGGCAATAATAGTGATATTTGTATCTATCGTAGTTTCATTATGTATTCCTAGATTTAGGAAAGTGCAGATATTAACTGATAATCTTAACAATGCTATGAGAGAAAATTTAAGTGGTGTAAGAGTAGTTAGGGCATTTAATGCAGAAGAATATCAAGAAAAGAAATTTTACAAGGCAAATGATACCCTTACTTCCAATCAACTCTTCACCGCCAAAGCCACTGGACTGTTGTCACCAGTGCTAACTATGCTAATGAATGGGCTCACTCTTGCGATATATTGGATAGGAGTGGGATTTATAAATAGCATCGTCATATCTCCGTCTAGCACGCCAGAGGAGATTGCTGCTCTTGTGGCGGAGCGAGGTGTGGTTATAGGTCAAATGACGGCTTTCACGCAATATGCTCTGCAAGTAGTAATGGCATTCATGATGCTCATCATGATATTCATCTTCTTACCAAGGGTGATAGTCTCATCAAAGAGAGTGAAAGAGGTTTTATCTAAGAAACCTAGTATAGTGGACGGAAATATTTCTGCCACTTCATCTATAGATAATACCCCATCTATTGAATTTAGAAATGTGTCATTCAAATTCCCTGACGGAGCGGAAAACGCATTAAGTGACATATCTTTTACCATAAACAAAGGTGAGACTGTGGCAATAATTGGCGCAACGGGCAGCGGCAAGTCCACTATGCTCGACCTAATAGCCAGAAACTATGACGCCACAGAGGGAGATATTCTTGTGGACGGAGTGAATGTGAGAAGTTATTCTTTGGAGTATTTGAACAGCAAATTATCTATCGCTTGGCAAAAGGCAACTCTATTCCATGGCAATATAAAGGACAATATTACCTATGGAAGTGATAAAATCGATGAGGAAAAAGTGCTAAAGGCACTTGATATAGCCGAGGCGGACTTCGTAAAAGACCTGCACGATGGCATAGAGTATCCAGTAAGCCAAGGAGGGACCAACTTCTCTGGCGGGCAGAAACAGAGACTGAGTATAGCAAGAGCGATATACAAAGATGCGGATATAATAATATTCGATGACTCATTCTCTGCCCTAGACTATAAGACAGACATGAGACTTAGACGAAATATCAAGAAAAATATGAAAAACAAAACCATAGTCATAGTGGCACAAAGAATAGGCACCATAAAAAATTGCGACAAGATAATAGTGATGGACAATGGTAGAATAGTGGGTGTGGGCACACACGATGCTCTACTCAAGACTTGCCCCATATACGAGGAAATAGCCCTATCACAACTATCTAAGGAGGAACTATAATGCCACCAATGGGAAAAATGATGAATGTCAAAAAAGAAAAACTGGATATGTCATCTCTCAAAAAGATGTTCGTATACCTCAGGCCATACACTCCTGCGATATGCATAAGTGTGATATGTGCCATAATAGGCGCCATAACAACTATAATCGGACCTAATAAAATCTCTGACCTTATGAATATCATAACAAATGGATTGACCAGCAGTATAGACATGACGGCCTTTATCAACATCTGTATTCTTTTGGTATGTTTATACGCAAGCGGAGCATTGTTTTCATACATTCAGCAATACATCATGGCTGTCATCACTCAAAAGGCCGCTAAAAGACTCAGGCAAGACATATCTTCCAAAATAAATAGACTACCTCTGTCATTCTTAGACCAATCCACTAGAGGAGATATACTCTCTCGTGTCACCAATGATGTGGACATGATAAGTCAAACTTTCGCCTCTGCTATAGCCAATCTTATCTCCGCCATCGTGCTATTTTTTGGCGTAATCATCATGATGTTCATATCTAGTCCCCTACTTGCCACAGTGACCATAGTCACATCATTTTTGGGCTTCATATTCATGGGAGTAATTCTCTCCCGCTCTCAGAAATATTTCAATCAAAGACAGGAATATGTGGGAGAACTGAATGGGCAGATAGAAGAGGCATATTCCAATTATAAAGTGGTGAAGTCATATAATGCAAAAGATACGGAAATGTCTAAATTCAAGGATAAAAACTCTAAGATATACACTGCTGGCTGGAAGTCACACTTCCTCTCTGGAATGATGATGCCCGTCATGGCATTTGTGGGCAATCTCAGCTATGTTCTCATATTTGTAGTAGGGGTGTCATTGATATTAAAGGGAGACAGCACTGTGACTATCGGTACGCTTATCTCTTTTGTGATATATGCTAGGCTGTTTTCTCAGCCACTCAATACACTGGCACAGAGCATGACTTCTCTACAACAAGCCTCTGCGGCATCAAAAAGAGTGTTCGAGATACTTGAATCCAAAGAAATGAGTGATGAAAATGACAAAAATCCACTACTCAATAACATTAAGGGGAATGTGGAGTTTAGGAATGTTAAATTCGGTTATATAGAGGACGAAGTGATTATACATGACTTCTCGGCATCTATCAAGGCTGGACAAAAGGTGGCAATAGTGGGACCCACAGGCGCAGGAAAGACCACTCTCGTAAACTTGCTTATGCGATTTTATGAAATGGACAGCGGAGATATACTGATAGACGGCATATCCATAAAGGATATGAAACGAAAAGATGTGCATGACTTGTTCGATATGATATTGCAAGACACATGGCTATTTTCGGGCACAGTAAGAGAAAATCTAGTCTACAACAAAGAAGGGGTGACAGACGAGACTCTGGACAAAGTATGTAGTGCTGTAGGTTTATCTCACTTCATATCCACACTATCGAGTGGCTATGACACTGTGCTAGGGGACAACACCTCTCTCAGCGAAGGACAAAAGCAGCAACTAACCATCGCCAGAGCCCTGATAAAAAATAGTCCTCTACTCATACTGGACGAGGCGACCAGCAATGTAGACACGAGGACGGAACTCGTGATTCAAGAAGCCATGGACGCATTGACTGCGAATAGAACAAGTTTTATCATAGCACACAGATTGTCCACCATAAAGAATGCTGACTTGATACTAGTGCTAAAAGACGGAGACATAGTGGAGAGTGGCACGCACACCGCTCTACTCTCTAAGAATGGCTTTTACGCAGAACTATATAATAGCCAATTCGTGCAAGGCGAGGAAATATAGTGAAAATAATCTATCTATAATATCTTTGTCTTAAAATAGATAGCCAAGACCTTCCTATAAAATAAATTACAAAAAAACTTGTAGTGCTAAATATAATACAAGTTTTCAATCTCTTTTTCTTCTCTATAAGGCAATTCATATAACAGCATATTCAAAGTTCTAGCGAAAACATCTGAAATGGACTGATAAGGCTCTTCATAGCCATTCGCCCCACCCATACTGATTAAATAATTATCTGATAATTGCATATATGCTTTATCTTTTGCGGGGAAAAACTTAATCTCCACTCTATCTTTCAATAAACTCGCTACAAAACCCGCTTCTTCCTCAAATGGTCTGTCCCATGCCCTAGACATGTGGTGCCAAGTAAATTTATTATCTTTAACAAAATCACCCTTATTGGCAGATTTTATCGTTTCGCCTAGTTTGGATAAAAATTTATATAATGTAGGATTGTCGCTCTTTAGGAAAACAAAATCACTATTCCCTCTAGTCTCCAACATCACTTCATGAACGAACCAATAACTCTTCAAAATATTGTTATTCGAATCCTTTAGAACTATGTAATCGGAATCAATATTTCTTTCAGATTTTTCTTTATAAAAATTGTTATAATCCATGTAAACAGACTAACATAGTATAATAACAATGTCAATATTATTTCTAATAATGTTTGCAATAAAAGGGGACTACTTGTATAAGAGAGGTATTGACTAACAGATATACACATGATATAATTCAAAGACAAAGGAGATGAGTTTATGGACTTGCCAAACAATTATGGAAAAATAAGTATCAAATTTGATGAAAACAAAAATCCTGAATATGGATTCATCGTCAAAAGCGGATACAACGATGAATATACTATTGAAAAATTCGTCCCAATGACAGAGGAAAAAATCGACACCATTGTTTTGCCTAAACTTATAGATGAAGATAAACTTTACCTTAAACCAATTGAAAATGACGATGAATTAATTGATGATGATTTTCTAAAATATATATATGGAAAAATTGAAATAGACCCTCATTGCTTCTGTGATGTAGTTAAAGCCAAGATAGTTGTGCCATTTGTAAACTCAGTAAGAATCGACCCTTCCTCTTTCACCCAACATGCTCAAATTGAATTTTTGTTAGATGAAAATCTTTCTTTGAGAAAAGTAGATAAGATATTGGATTTAGGGCCTAATTCTGAACATAAAACTTGGTTTCTCATCACGAATAAAAATCTTGCACTTGGGACATACGCAATAACTCCGGGACTTAAATATATAGTCCAAGAATACGATGAAAAGAAAGCAAAACTTGGTCAACCTACATTCAAAACATCATATATAAATACTATAGAGCAACTGTCATCAGATGACGAAATATCAATGACCTTATAATATATAAAAAACACATTAAGTTTCTTTTATTTCAAAATACCTAATGTGTTTTTCAGGAGGGACTGTTTCAATAACTGGTGATAATTCGCGTGTGGCTGGGCTAATGCATACTGAAAATGGAGCTTCATTGACTATATATAATGGAACGTATTACTATGACGTATCTCAATATGTTGCAGAAGGACGTGAGATGAAGGAAGTCAATCACGATGGAATATATATCGTTAGGATGCCCGCCGTCTCACCGGGAATAAATGACGACTTATATGATATAAATGGCTAATTAAAAAATAACTTTGCATAGATATATGCAGAGTTATTTTATCATAGTATAGGCGAATTTGTGTCAAAGACGAACGATTGTTCTATTCATATTCAATATCTTCATTCTTTATTATCCAAATCGATTTTGATGTGGACATCTTTGAGTTGATAAGGGAAAACTGTGTTGGGGGCGCCCATGAGTGGGTCTTGAGCAGACTTATTGAGTGGGAATGCTACAACCTCCTTGATGCTCTCTTCTTCGCAAAGCATCATGAGCAGTCTATCGAAGCCAATGGCTGCGCCGGCATGAGGGGGAGCACCATATTTGAAAGCATTGTAAAGTGCGGGGAACTTGCTTTCAACTACGGATTGGTCATAGCCTGCCAGTCTAAATGCTTCCACCATTGTTTCTGGGCTATGATTCCTCACTGCTCCGCTGCACATTTCCACACCATCTAGCACCAAGTCATATTGATATGCCTTTATGTCGAACGGATTCATAGTCCTAAGAGCCTCTAGCCCTCCTTGAGGCATGGAGAAAGGATTGTGAGAAAATTCCACTTTGCCACACTCTCCCTCTTCATAGAATGGAAAATCTACCACAAAGCATGGTCTAAATACTTTCTTTTGTATCAAATCTAAGTCTTCGCCCAGTTTGTTGCGAAGTAGACCGGTGAATTTCTGTGCCTTAAGTCTCTTAACGTCACTTATGACGAATATTGTATCTCCCTCCTCGGCTTGTGTGGAATATATCATATTCTGCACATCTTGCTCGCTGAAATACTTGACTGCAGAGCCAGAAAGAGCACCATTCTCCATCTTAAAATACACCAGACCACCTGCGCCCTGTAATTTCATAAAGTCGGCAAGGCCATCGAAAAATCTCCTACCCTTATCATTGGCTTTAGCCTTGAGGGCATAGATATATTTGTCTGTAAATATACTGAAAGTGTGATGAGTGAACTGCTCTGTCAAATCTATAAGATGTAGTGGATTCCTAAGGTCTGGTTTATCCGAGCCATAAATCTGCATGGCATCGTTGAATTTGATACGAGGGAAAGGCGCCTTGGTGACGTCATAGTCGGTGAAGTGGGTGAGGGTGTTATACATCACTTTCTCCAAAACATCGAACACGTCCTCTTGCGTGGCAAAGCTCATCTCAAAATCTAGTTGATAGAAATCCCCAGGGCATCTATCCGCTCTAGCGTCCTCGTCTCTAAAGCAAGGGGCTATCTGATAATATCTAGTGAAACCACTGACCATCAAGAGTTGTTTGAACTGCTGAGGGCTCTGTGGAAGGGCATAGAATTTGCCGGGGTTCATTCTGCTAGGCACCAAAAAGTCTCTGGCACCCTCGGGACTGGAAGATGTGAGGATGGGCGTCTGCACTTCTGTAAACTCCATCTCCTTCATCTGTGCTCTAATGAATTCAAGAAGCTCGGCTCTCTTTAGGATATTCCTATAATTCTGCTCATTCCTCAGGTCGAGATACCTATACTTGAGTCTAGTGTTGTCGTCTTGCTCTCTTGCCTTGAGTATCTCAAAGGGGAGAACCTCTGTGCAAGCACCAAGCACAGAGATAGACTGACACAAAACCTCTATCTCCCCTGTGCCCATATTCTCATTGATATTCTTCTCTCCTCTGGAGCGAACTGTGCCCACGACTGACACGACACTCTCTCTGGTGAGTCCGTCTACCATGCTGGCATCTTCCACGAATACTTGCACTACTCCAGTCTGATCTCTGAGTGTAAGGAAAGTAAGACCTCCCATCTTGCGAATATTGTTGACCCAACCTGCCACTTTCACTTCTGCGCCAATAAATTTGGCATTCAAATCTCCACACATATGGCTTCTGTATGGATTATTCTTCAAACTAATCATAAATTCTCCAATTTTTAAGTTGATGTATAATAGATACGGAGAAAATTATATCACCAAAAATGAAAAAAGTAAATAGAAAATAAGTGAAAAAAAGTTAATAGAAATTGAATATATATATTATAGTAAAAATATATATGTGCAATATATACAAAAAAATGAAAAAATTATTGATTTATCCCAAATATATGATATAATAAAGTCAAATAAAGTCACAGCGAGGTGAAAATAAGATGAAAACAAACAGCACTGCAAGAAGACATGGCAAAACCAACAAACTTAAACCTGCTCTATTGAAAACTACAGCAAAAGTAATCGGTGGAATAGCGATACTGACATTCGCAGGATCTGTGGTGCTTCATTTTACTGGGAACACGCTTGAAGGCACAATTAAGCATGTCAAAACCTCAATTTCTAGTGGCATAAATTCCATAGGTAATTTCATAAATGAGACTGTCGAGCATTATAGAGCAAATGCTAAAGCCTCCACTAATAAAACAACCTCCAACACAATAAATGAAGACGGCAAGTCTGTGCAGGCTCTCGATATAGAATCAAGCAAAAATGATTCTCTTAATAAAAAGGTGATAGATCACTATAAGAATACTCCAACCCAAAAAGATATATTGATTGATGAGATGGTGACTACTGGCTCAAACAAAACAAAAGATGGTGAGACTCAAACCAAGGTTACCATGTCAATCAGCGAGCAAGGAAAATTCCTCACCACTATTGAGGAAATTAAACCAAACATCACTGGTAAAGGCGACAAATCAAATGTCGTCACTACTCAAATCGCCGCTGATACCAATATAAAAGAGCTAAACTCAGCAAGTTATATTGATGAGTTGAAGTTCACTTTCGCAAAGAAAAGTATGACTGAATTATCAAATGCAAGTGACAAAGAAATGCAGGCGGCCCTGCAGACAGTGTCTACTGCTCTACTTGCCAACTGGGAAAACTTGTCAAGCAAAGAGCAAGAGATATTGGGTGCAGAAGAAACCAGCATAAAGATAGACTCAGTGAAGAGGACTTCCTCCTTAACTGTGGGAGCAGATGCCTACTACAATGGTGGGGTTGCCTTATTCGGAGGTGCTATCAACTATAATATTGTTAATGAGAAAACTGGCAAAGATGCGGTGCTTATAAGCGGAAAGTTCGCCATAGATCAATACGGAAATTATGCTGGCTCGGCACTGGGTGTATCCGGCAGAATAACTAAGAATGTGATAGGATATCTGTCTGCAAATCACAACTTGATAGAGGGCTTCTCTGGTAGTGCAGGATTTAGAATTACATTCGGGAAAAATGACAATACTCCTGCTCTAATTGAAGTAGGACTCAAACCAGCTACTAAACAGCAGGGGGGATCACCCACACCCACACCACCACCCACACCTTCCTCTGGCATAGAATATGAAAGCAGTATTCCTGGATTCGTAGATAGTCAAAAAGTAGATAATACTAATCTTGGTATGGAAAACAATACTGGTGGAAACAGTAATATTGGTGGGAATGTTAATCAAAATACTAATCAAACCTATACCAACAACACACCAAATCAAATGAATAGACAGAGCAATGATAACTTGGCTCTAAATTAAAAATTGATGGACATGAGAAAATCATGTTCTCTTTTTTTATCTAAATAGATTATTAAGAAAAGCAAATAAAGATTTGCTTAATTTATTA
>CAMYXB010000034.1 GCA_947303145.1 uncultured Clostridia bacterium
TACCCCCCCCCCCCCCCCCCCCTTGTCAAGCAAATTTCACACATTTTTACATTTTTTTTATATTTTTTTAGTTTTTTTCAAATTTTTCCCATTTTTTTTCTTTCTTTCGATATTTTCGCATTTCTATCTTTTATTTTTCTCCTATTTTATTATTTGTTCCATTATACCTTACATTATTTATTACTATATATTGTCTCTTTAATTTTCTTCATTTTTCATATTAAATTTTCAATCTCTTTTCCTTTTTATTTTTCACAATATTTGAGGTGTCCTCATAGTATGTTTTATCATGCTTTACATAGGAGGACATCTTGCTCGTATTTTTAGGAATCATCATGCCATTTGTTGGCACCATGCTCGGTGCATTGATAGTTTTTTTCTTCAAGAAATCATATTCTTCACGCATAGATAGTTTTCTTGGCGGTTTCGCCAGTGGCATTATGCTCAGTGCCAGCATGTTCTCTCTGCTACTTCCAGCCATTGAGATGAGTGAGGCTCTGTCTATACCTGCATTTTTGTCTACATCAATAGGATTTTTATTGGGAGCGGGTTTTTTAATTTTGCTAGACATCATCATTTCTCGCATTAGACAAAAAGACGCTAAGGAAAGCAAAAATCTCAATATGATGTTCATAGCCATTACTCTTCACAATATCCCAGAAGGCATGGCTGTGGGAGCAATATTCGCTGGAGTGCTGTCTGGTGGCGGAGTGGTGGAATTGTCCAGTGCACTCATTTTTTCACTCGGCATCGCCATTCAAAATTTCCCCGAAGGTGCCATTATTTCCCTTCCATTTGCCTCGAGTGGAACGAGTAGATTAAAGTCCTTTGGTTATGGCGTTCTTTCTGGAGCGGTGGAGCCTGTTTTTGCCGTAATTACACTTTTGCTTGCCTCTTTCATGTCTATTGTGCTACCATTTTTCCTATCTTTTTCTGCAGGTGCCATGATATATGTAGTGGTGCACGAGCTTATTCCCGACAGTCGAGGGGGCTGTCTTATCTGCACTATAGGTATTATTGTGGGCTTCGTCCTCATGATGCTACTCGATCTTAGTTTAGGATAAAAACCATTTAATTTGCATACTTTGCCCATCTTTTCAATAAAAATAAGTAATAGGCGAGAGACTTGTTCTTATATTATGCCTACAGAAAAGGGGGCTCATGTCTCAATTTTTTTTCAAAAGCAAGGATGACATCTTGAGAGAAACACATTCAAGTGAAAAGGGACTTGATAGTGCTGAGGCGAAAATTAGGCTGGAAAGAAATGGAGTAAATGTTATTTCTAGCGATAAAAAGCAAAGTTTATTTTTGAAATTTTTATCTCAGTTCAAAGATGTTTTCGTCATTATTTTGCTCGTTGCTTCTTTTGTGTCATTATTTTTTGCACTGCACAATGGCTCTAGTAGCGAATTGGTGGATAGCATAATAATCTTTGGCATAGTGCTAGTCAATGCTTTTCTTGGCTTTTCTCAAGAAATAAAAGCAGAAAATGCCCTAGACAATCTTAAAAAGATGTCCAGTCCTGATTGTCTAGTCATAAGAGATGGCAGGGAAATAAGAATTAAAACTGCCGAACTAGTTGTGGGGGATATAGTTATACTTGAGGCAGGAGATATTGTGCCTGCAGATATTTATCTTCTGGAGGCTACGGCTCTTAAGTGCGTGGAGTCTGCCCTCACTGGAGAAAGCACTGCCAGCGAAAAAGAGGCGAATTGTGTATTGAATAAGAACACGCCACTAGGCGAGAGGAAGAATATGTGTTTTTCTTCCACTTCAGTCGCATATGGTCATGGCAGGGGCGTAGTAGTGGCGGTAGGCAAGAATGCTGAGATAGGCAGGATAGCGTCACTTTTAGAAAAAGGGGAAAAAGACCTCACTCCGCTCCAAAAAAGTCTAAATAAATTAGGCGAAATAATCACCTTTGCTGTGCTGGGCATAGCCATAGTGATATTCCTCGTTGACGTAATATTCGCTCACCATAGTTATATAGACTCCTTCCTCACTGCTGTCGCTATAGCAGTGGCGGCCATACCAGAGAGTCTGCCCGCAGTGGTCACCATTATCCTATCCATTGGCGTCACTAGACTGGCTAGAAAAAACGCCATTATTAAGAAACTGCATGCTGTGGAGACTTTGGGTTGTTGTCAAGTGATATGCTCTGACAAGACAGGCACCATCACTCAAAACAAGATGAAAGTAAGAAAGGTATACCTTGATGGCGAATTTAGAGATTTGCACTTAGACAATGGCATAGATTTATCCCAAATTGATAGTAGTGCTGAAGTGGCACTTATAGGGTGTATGAATGGTTGTCACAATGTGCGAGGAGACAAGGGAGGCTATATTGGCGACCCCACAGAGATAGCGCTCACTTCTTTCCTTGATGAGAATAATATAAATATTTTTACGAAAAGAGTGGGGGAGGCACCGTTTGATTCGTCAAGGAAAATCATGTCCACTATGAATATTGTGGGGGAGAAGGTTGTTCAGTTCACCAAGGGAGCCCCCGATGTGCTTTTGTCTAAGTGCGATAAAATATTGCTTAACGGACACATCATTCCTCTTGATAAGGATAATCTTTTATCCGCCATACACGCCAATGAGAGTATGGGAAAAGAGTCTCTTAGAGCGCTTGCTTTTGCCATAAAACTGTGTGATACCACTAAAATCTGTGAGGAGGACATGGTTTTTGTCGGTATGGTGGGAATGATGGATCCTCCCAAGATAGAGGTAAAACCCGCCATAGAGAAGTGCAAAAAGGCCGGAATGCGTGTCATCATGATAACGGGTGATTATCGTGGAACCGCTTCCGCAGTGGCCAAGGAACTGGGTATAATAAAAAGTGACAAGGAAGTGATGGAAGGCAGGGAGATAGATGCCCTCACCGACAAGGAACTATCAAAGAGAGTATCTCATGTGTCTGTCTTTGCTCGTGTCAGTCCAGAACATAAAGTGCGTATAGTAGATGCCATCAAGAGCAGTGGAAAGATAGTCGCCATGACAGGAGATGGAGTGAATGATGCACCTAGTGTCAAATCTGCAAGTATAGGCATAGGCATGGGCAAGAGTGGGACAGAAGTGACGAGGAGTGTGTCAGACCTCGTGCTTGCTGATGACAACTTCGCCACTATAGTGGTGGCGGTGGAAGAGGGCAGGCGAATATTCAACAATATCTCCAAGACTATTCAATTCCTTCTTTCATGCAATATTGCCGAAGTGTTGTCTATATTTTTAATTACAATGTTATTCCCTACGCACTCGTTATTTAGTGCAGTGCAAATATTGTTCATCAATCTAGTCACAGACACACTTCCGTCCATAGCCCTAGGCGTAGATGGCTCCACTCGCTCTGTCATGTCTGTTCCGCCTAGAGATCCCAAGAGAAACATACTCCATGGCAGAGTGATATTCGATGTTGTCTATCAAGGTGTGTGGCAGACTATATGTGCCGTTGGAGTGTATCTTGTGGGGCTATTTGGTTTCCATAATAGTAGCACAGCCCTGTGCATGGCTTTCGTCACAATCAATATGATACAACTCTTCCACATGTATAATGTCAGGTCAAGTGAGAGCATATTTAGAGACAAGATTTTCTCGAATAAACTCATCAATTTGGCTTTTATAGCAGAAATTATTTTCCTCATTCTCATCACGTCAGTTCCTGCCCTTTATCACCTTGTGGGACTTGTCCCACTTGGCGTGAAAGAATGGTTCGTCATAACGCTTGCGTCTTTCTCCATAATTCCTTTCTGCGAACTTGTCAAACTCTTCCAAAATCACAGGAACTAAAAGAAGTAGAACGAGATTGCCACAGCACTCGCTAATGCTCGGCTTCGCAATGACAGAATGAAAAAGACCCATTCGACTACGTCACTAACGTGACTTTGCATTTCATGGCGTTCGCTTCGCTCGGCAACAGGGTGACATATAAAAAGTAGTGACAAAAAAATATTTATGTCACCCTGAGCGAAACGAAGTGGAGTCGAATGGGTCTATTGCTATTAAAAAAATTTTTATTTTTGCTCTTGATTTCATGCAAGAAATGATGTAAAATATAAATACTAACACAAAAGGAGTAAAAAAAATGAGTGAAAGATGTTCTATTTTTGAAGAAGAAACAAAGGGTGCAGATCCATTCTTTTATCCGGAAGAAGGCATACCTGAAGATGTTTTAGCAGAATTAAGAAAAGAGAATCCTAATCTTGCAGAAATGGAAGAGATGAGGAAAAGAGTTGCACAGAATTATAATGAATATGAAAAAGAAGAAAAAGAGTGTTTCAACGAAGAAAAGCATGAAGAAGCAGTAAGAAAGTTCTTTGCAGAGAAAGAAGCAGAAGAAAAAAATTGCGAACTATAATCTTTATGATTTTATTGAACAGCCTAATGGGCTGTTCTTTTATTGACCGCTTTTAGTATTTGTCTTTCATTGTTATTTGTGATATAATCCTACCATGGAAATTTTGGCTCTTAATGAGATATTGAATAAGGAGGAGTGTGACATGCTCAGTCCTCTTTCTCTTGCTTTTGTGGGAGATGCTGTGTGGAGTCTAATAGTTAGACAATATTTTTGTATCCATTCCACATATAAGAACACCGCACTACATAGACTTACCACAAGACTTGTCAAGGCGACATTTCAGTCGCAGGCACTAGCGGAAGTGGAGGGTTATTTCACAGAAGAGGAGAAGGGTGTGGCTCGTAGGGCGAGGAATGTGCACCTCACTACCACTGCCAAAAATGCCTCGCTCACAGACTATCGCAGAGCCACCAGTTTTGAGGCCGTCATAGGATATTTGTATCTGCGTGGCGAAAAGAGCAGACTAGATTTTTTCCTCTCCATTCTTCTTTTACATTTTGAGGAAGTATTGGGGAAGAGCAAATAATGCATGATAGGAGTAAATATGATAATTAGTGGCAAAAATAGCGTAAATGAGGCACTTTTGGCAGGTAAAGGTGTGACAAAAGTGATGATTTGCAATACAACAAAAGACGAATTTAGCAGAAATATCGTGGATATATGCAAGTCTAGGCACATTAGATTTGACTTCGTCCCACGCATCATGCTGGATAGACTGGCCGAGCATCATCAAGGATATGTGGCAGAGGTGACAGACTATGAATACTGCTCCCTTGATGACATCTTGACTGGTGAGAGGGGAGATAGACTTATTGTCCTTTTGGACAATATTGAAGACGTGCACAACTTTGGCAGTATTATAAGAGTGTGCGATTGTGCGGGAGTGGGCGGAGTGATTATCCCTGAGCGCAGGTCAGTGGCGGTGAGCGAGACAGTTTACAAGACCAGTGCTGGTGCCGTCTCTCACGTCAAAATCGCCAGAGTGGTCAATCTAAATGATACTATAAGGACACTCAAGAAAGAGGGCTTTTTTGTCTTTGGTGCGGAAGCAGGTGGGGAGAGTGTGTATCGCACAAATCTCACTGGAGATGTGGGCATAGTTATGGGCAGTGAGGGGAAAGGGCTGTCAGATTTGACACAAAAACTGTGTGACGGAATAGTCTCTCTCCCCATGCTAGGACACGTCAATTCCCTCAATGTAGCCACTGCCACCAGTGCTATTGTTTATGAGGCATTGAGGCAAAGAAATAAATAACTTGAAAAAAACATCAAAAGAGAATAAAATATATCTATGGACGAGAGAGAACTGATAATCAAGGCCAAAGCGGGAGATGAGAATTCTATCAATGCACTTCTTAATAGTTATAAGGGATTGGTGGACTTTTTGTCACGAAAGTATTTCCTTACTAGCGCACAGTTCAGTGATATAGTCCAAGAGGGCATGATAGGCCTTTTCAATGCCTATAGGACTTTCAATGTAAATGGCTCCACTTCATTTAGAACTTATGCCTCTGTGTGCATAAGAAGGCAGATTCAGACTATGCTAGCGAAAAATAGCAGAGCCAAAGACGTCCCTCTCAATACCTATGTGTCTATCAACAATCAAGGCAAAGTGCTGTTCCATCAGAGAGAAGATGGTGACGATGTGGAGGACGATGACATAGGTTTCTACATCGAGGCAGAGACACTCAATCCTGAAGAGAAGGTCCTCTTCAAAGAGCACCTGAGCGAGATGTCACAAGATATAACTAGAATCCTCTCTCCTTATGAGAGGAAAGTGCTTGGACTATTCATGCAAGGGATAAATTATGCCGAAATTGCCAGACTTACAGCACAGAGCACCAAGAGCGTGGACAACGCCCTGTCTAGAATAAAAAATAAACTTAACAAGAATAAGGAGGAGAGATAATTGCAACAAGCATTGTATAGAAGATTTCGTCCCAAAACATTTGACGAAGTGATAGGTCAAGACCACATTGTGAGAGCCCTCAAAAATCAGATAAATGGTGGCAAAATAGGCCATGCATATCTATTCTGTGGCACTCGTGGCACTGGCAAAACTTCTTGTGCCAAGATTTTCGCCAAGGCAGTCAATTGCCTCTCCCCCATAGATGGTTCCCCCTGCGGACATTGTTCTGCTTGCGAGGCACTCTCCGACCCCAGCAACGTGGATATACTAGAGATAGATGCTGCGTCCAACAATGGCGTAGATGAAATAAGAGCATTGAGGGAGAGGATAAAATATCCTCCAATCAATGTTAGATACAAGGTGTATATTATTGACGAAGTGCATATGCTCACAGACAATGCTTTCAACGCCCTTCTCAAGACTCTTGAGGAGCCACCCAGTCATGCGGTGTTTATCCTCGCCACCACAGAACCATACAAACTCCCCGCCACTATTCTATCTAGATGTGCTAGATATGATTTTAGACTGGTAAGTAAGGAACTCTTGCAGGATAGACTGAGGAAGATATTCGATGAAATAGGAATGAAATATGATGAGGCCTCTATTGAGATGATTGCTCTCGCTGGCGAGGGTAGTGTGAGAGACTGTCTGTCAGTAGCCGATTGCGTGGCTTCATTTAGCGAAGAGGGCATCACTATAGATAATACACTTGAGATTCTAGGCACCAGCGACAGAGACAGCGTCATATCTCTCACAGACAAAATCTTTTCTCACGACCTTGGAGGAGTGCTGGAGGAGATAGACACATTTGTTTCGTCTGGCAAGAATATGATAAACTTTGGCAAAGAGATGTCATCTCATTTCAAGGACTTGCTCCTTATCAAGACCAGTAAAAATTATGAGAAGATACTTTCTCTGCCTAAAGACGCTTTAACTAAGATGTGTGAGCAGGCAGAGAAGATATCTTCAGAGGAACTCATTGATTTTATGCAGAAGTTTTCTGGCATAGAGACGGAACTTAGATACTCTCTCTCACCTAGGACACTTATAGAACTGGTGAGCCTAGAGTGTGCCTCGTCTGGCAACGCAAAAAAAAACTGATTGACATATCTCTAATTCAAAAAAAAGAAAAAAATGATGAAAAAATGCATAAAAATGACGAAAAAACGTTAAAAAACGAAGAAAAATCTGATTTTTTACAAAAAAATATGTCAAACAAACTTCCTCTGTTTTCTCAAGAAACGGAGGAAAAAGAAGTGTTGTCCATAGATGATTTGCCCAGTGACGACCTTGTCGACCCCTACGATAGAGATATTAGGCGAGTGAGGGATTATCACATAGAGGACAAGGACCTCAATCCCCTCAAAGTGTGGGGGGCAGTGCTTGTGGCTCTTAGAGAGGATAACTACATGACTGTCCATACAGCAGGTGGGGATATAAGGGAAATATCCCTTAGAGACTTCCTTCTCACTGTGGTCGTGCGAGAAGAGTATTTATACAATATTCTTTCTAGCGAGGAAAATATAGAGATATTAAACAAAGAGATAAAGAAAGTGAATGACAAGTTGTCTATCAAGGTGATTTTCAAAAACACACCCCCTGACCTTTCTCAAATCAACGCAGAAAAACTGAGGTCGATATTTGGCGATGAGATAGATATAAAATAGGCTTCTTGACAATTTGCTGGTAAATAATTATAATTAGACGTCAAATATATCATATGTATATAAAAAGGAGAATAAAATTATGGCTTATGGCGGTGCAAGATTTGGCGGTGGCATGAATATGCAGAGTATGCTCAAGCAAGCACAGAAGATGCAAGAAGAGATGCTGAAAAAGCAGAAAGAACTGGAAGAGAGAGAACTCATCGGTGCTAGTGGTGGCGGAATGGTGGAAGTGGTGATCACTGGCAAGAACACTATCAAGGCTGTGCGTATCAAGCCAGAGGCAGTGGATCCAGACGATGTGGAGATGCTGGAAGATCTCATTATGGCAGCCATCAAGGACGCCCAAGGACAAGTGGAGAGATTAAATAGCGAAATCATGGGTCCAATGGGCGGATTGATGTAAAAGGATAACATGAGAATAGGTATAGATTTGGACGGGGTTATATTCAACTCCGAGTATCAGTTTCAGTGCATTGGCGAATTGTTTGACTTGAAACATGGCGGAAAAGGACTTTCTCATCCAGAAGAAGTGAAGATGCACAAGAGATATGATTGGACAGAAGACATGTATGCGCAGTATCTCGATGAAGCAGTCTTGCCCACATTCGCCTCCACTCCCCTTATGCCCATGGCGAAGGAAGTGATGAGCATGCTGGAAAATGATGGCCATGAGATATATATCGTCACATCTAGGAATCTCCCCAAGGAGATTGAAATAACACTCAATCGACTTTCTGCGGAAAATATAAATTATCCCACATACTTTCAAAAAGACGGGAAACTAGAGACCTGCCAAAGACTTGACATCGATGTCATGATTGACGATTATTATGTCTATGTGGAAGAATTGTCTAATGCGGGAATAACCTGCATCCAACTCGTCACTGAGCCGATTAAAGAAGTGCATAGACACAACGTCCATGTGTGTCACAACTGGGGAGAGGTGTATAGGACCATGCTAGATTTGTCAAAAAATCTTCCCCATGCCCACATTTAATCAAGTATTTAATATAAAAACTTGAATATGAAATAAAATTTATCAAAGAAGCATTAATTTCAAGAATTCAAAAGAAACTTAAGATAGTATCAATTGCTTTATTAGAAAAAAAAAAAGAAAAAATGATACTAGAAAGTCAAACAAAATATTATATA
>CAMYXB010000035.1 GCA_947303145.1 uncultured Clostridia bacterium
TAAGCACAATGGCAGGTTTCACGGATAAACCTTCCACAGCCCTTTTCATACCAAGTTTGGTGGCGTTGAGAATGTTTATATCATCTATAGTCTTCTCGTCTTCGCACACTATACAATAGCTGATGGCTGTGGCGACTATCTTGTTAAATAGCTCTTCTCTTTTCTTTGGTGACAATTTCTTGCTATCGTTGATTCCGTCAATAATTTTGTCACCTTCTAGTGGCATAATGACGCATGCACACACCACAGGTCCAGCCAATGGGCCTCTACCTGCCTCGTCCATGCCAGCCACATAGCCAAAATTTTTATATTTATCCTCGTATTCAAACATCTCTCACTCTTTCGTCTAATCTAAAAAAATCTTCCCTAGTCTACCTTTCCTAAAATCGTCTATTATTATACCACAAGCCCTGTCATAATCTAAATCTCCGCCTTTTAGAACACACTTCCTCGATTGGCAGATTTTGTCCAATATATCCAGAGTTTCATCACTTTCTTTTATACAAATATTGTATCTTGTCTCAAAATTGCCTTTATATTTGACAGACAAATCTTTGATGAAGAAAAATGCAAGTTCGCTCGTATCCAACACTTCATCTCGAATACTGCCTATATATGCGAGGTTCCTAGCCACTCTATTGTCATCAAAAGAGGGCCAAAGAGTTCCCGGAGTGTCCAGCAATGTCAGTCCGTCTTTAGTGACAACCCATTGTTTGCCACGAGTGACACCGGCCTTATCTCCCGTCTCTGTTTTTCCTTGATGACAGAGATTGTTGATAAGTGTGCTTTTGCCACAATTGGGCACACCCACTACCATACATTTGATAGAATATGCTATGCCTTTAGCGAGTTTTGACTGTAATTTATCCTTTAGTAATTCTCGACAAATGATGGGGATTTTCCTAGATGAATTGCTAACTTGACTATTAAGACAGACAAAGGTCGAGTTCGGTGAAACAAATATTTTAGTGATTTTGTCTAATTCTGATTCTTCTACCAAATCTGCTTTATTCAAAACATATATTATTTTTTTATTCTTAGCGAGGGAGGACAATTTAGGGTTGAGCGAAGACTGGGGGGCTCTGCTATCCAAAACATAGAGCAATATATCTATATTTTTCAGTTCTGCTTCCATTTCTCTAAGAGCCTTCGTCATATGCCCCGGAAACCAGTTGATACGCATGGTCTCACTTTCCATTTTCTTCACTCCTAACATAAAATTTTGAATAAAAACAATAAAAATGCATAAAAAATTGATAAAATTAAGTATTTTCGCTATTTTTTACATATTTTTCATACAAATCAGGTCTACGCTTTTGGGTGAGTTCCAAAGACTTTTCCAGTCTCCAATTGTCTACTTCGGCATGATTGCCAGAGAGCAAAACTTCTGGGACAGATAACCCGCTAAAAACGGCTGGTCTAGTATATTGAGGGTATTCGAGGAGCATATTTGAAAAGGTCTCGACAGATGTTGTCTCACTATTGCCAAGCACCCCTGGGATATATCTTGACACTGCGTCTATGAGTGTCATGGCGGGCAGTTCCCCACCAGTCAGGACGTAGTCACCTACGGATATCTCCTCGTCAATACAAAGTTCTATTATTCTTTCGTCTATGCCCTCATAATGTCCACATACAAGGACTAAGTCTTTGCCCATTTTGGATAATTCAATCACTTTGTCTTGAGTAAGAAGTTTTCCTTTAGGCGAAAGATATATGACATGACTATTCTCACCCTTTACACTATGTATTGCATCAAATAGTGGTTGCGTGCTCATGAGCATACCCGCTCCACCGCCATAGGAGTAATCATCACAACGCTTGTTCTTATCCAGTGAAAAATCTCTAATATTGACAAGATTTATCGACAAAAGACCTTTCTCTTGGGCTTTGCCTATTATGCTTTCATTAAGCGCACTAAACATCTGCGGAAAAAGCGTGAGAACGTCTATCTTCATATCAAGACCTCCGCCATTTTGCTGGAAAGGACAATAATCTTCTTATTTGATATATCGACATCAATAACAAGATTTTTTAGGAAAGGGAATGAATATATCGCTCCGCCCTTCTTTATATTGATAATATCTGCGGAGCCATACTTTTCCACACTCTCCACCATTCCATATTCTTCACCACTATCCCCACATACCACACAAGAGACGAGTTCGTCAATCAAATATTCCCCGATGTCTTTGCTGATTAAATTCTCGTCAGCGAAAATCTCTTTTCCTCTCAAAGTATCTGCCTCTTCAAGAGAGTGTATACTATCTAAAGAAAGATAGACAAAACCTTTGTATAATCTAACACTTTTGATACTAAAAATCTTTCCATCAATAGACACATCTTTGACTTTGTTCCAGAAAAGAGAATCCATAGTATAAGGGGCGCACTTGACCTCTCCCTTGAGTCCACATGGCTTTAGAATCTTTGCTACTTCTAACATAACTTTACTTAATCTTTACGATATATTTTTTATCTTCCTTGCGGGAAGCACTGTGTAGAATGGCTCTAATGGCTTGAGCAATCTTGCCATTCTTGCCGATGACCATGCCAATTTCGTCTGGATCCACAGAAATCTCAAAAACTACAGCGGAAGATTCCTCCCTTCTCTCTATTTTGACCGAATCTTTGTTGTCCACCAAACTTTTGACAATGTAATCTAGTAATTCTTCCATTTTTTCTCCTTATAATCTATGTCGCAGATAAAAGCGACTTATTTATATTGATTGTTTAATTATTGTAAATAGTCATGGACTATCTCGATGGTAAGTCTTACTTTTTGGCGTCTTTTTTCTTTGGTGTAATTCTCTTACTTGTGTATGGTTTAGGATTTTCCACTATTCCGGCCTTAACAAGTAGTGTTCTTGCAGTCTCTGTAGGCTGGGCTCCATTCTTTAGCCATGAAAGAGTCTTTTCTTTGTCGAGTTTGAGATTGTCTGTCTCGATAAGTGGATTGAAATAGCCAAGGCTGTCTATTACCTTGCCATCTCTTGCGGTTCTGGCATCTGCCACCACCACTCTGTAGAAAGGACTTTTCTTGTCTCCCATTCTTGTAAGTCTAATTTTTACTGCCATTTTTCTTCTCCTTTAATGTAATAATATTTCAAATTTTTTAGGCAAAATATGGCGATTTTGTCAAAAAAATTGTAAAAAACTAATAAAAATGCTAAAAATATGTTTTTTTGATAAAATTTTACTTAAACTTAAAATTCTTCATACCACCATTTTTCATCTGTTTCATGAACACTTTAGTCTGTTCAAACTGCCTAAGTAGCCTATTGACATCTTGTATCTGTGTGCCACTTCCATCGGCAATTCTCTTCTTCCTATTGCTTTTAATCAGGTCTGGGTTGAGTCTCTCGCTCCTAGTCATGCTTTGGATAATAGCCTTGTTTTTGGCAAGTTCCTTCTCGTCCACTTGCATACCTTTGAGTTTGCTATCCATGCCGGGAATCATGGAAAGAAGGTCATTGATATTACCCATCTTTTTCATACTTTCCATTTGAATGAGGTAATCTTCGAAGGTAAAGCTATTCTCTCTAAACTTTTTCTCAAGAGCTTTGGCTTCTTCTTCGCTGACTGCATTTTGTGCTTTTTCAATCAATGTAAGCACATCACCCATGCCAAGAATCCTACTCGCCATTCTGTCGGGATAAAATGGCTCTAAGTCGCCCATTTTCTCTCCCACGCCACAGAACTTGATAGGCTTGTGCACCACTTCTCTAAGTGAAAGAGTCACACCGCCTCTAGCATCACCATCAAGTTTGGTGAGGACTACGCCTGTAATGTCTAGTCTCTCATTGAAAGTCTGTGCCACATTGACAGATTCTTGTCCATTCATAGAATCGACCACTAGCAAAATCTCATGCGGAGACACAGCATTCTTTATGTCGTCCAATTCTTGCATCAAAGTCTCATCAATAGACAATCTGCCTGCGGTGTCTATTATGACTGTATCAAGTAGTTTGCTAGAGGCATAATTTATTGCATCTTTGCAAGTTTTGACAGGAGATTGGGTGCCTCTTTCGAATACTTCCACACCGACACTCTTGCCCACCACTTGCAGTTGACTTATGGCAGCAGGTCTGTATATGTCGCAAGCGACAAGAAGGGGCTTTTTGCCCTGAGTCTTGAGATAACTGGCCAGTTTCCCACACATAGTAGTCTTGCCACTGCCCTGAAGTCCACACATCAATATGATTGTGGGAGGAGTGCTAGAAATAGTCAATTTGACACCCTTTTCACCCATAAGAGAGATAAGTTCCTCATTGACTATCTTCACCACCATTTGACCAGGAGTGAGGCTTTCCATAACTCTTTGCCCCATGGCCTTGTCACTCACCCTTTTGACAAACTCTTTGGCAACGGTGAAGTTGACATCAGCCTCAAGCAGTGCCACACGAACTTCTCGCATATCTTCTTTAATCTCCAATTCAGTCAATTTGCCTCGTTTAGTCAAATGCGAAAAGACATGATTCAGTCTCATGGATAAATTGGAAAACATGCCCATAATAAATCTCTCCTTTTTAATCTAAACTAAGTCTAAAATGCGACACAACTCATCTACTATCTTGTCCCTATCCATATCTTCTTTAATGGACTGACAAAGAGCGGTGATGGAGCACTTTATCCCGTCCATTCTAGCGAGTAAGTGCAGACGAGACTCATAGTCATCTAGTGCAATCTTGCCTCTCTCAATAGCATCTCTAACTCCTTGACGAGAAATGCCATGTAAAGAAGCTATCTCACTGAGGCCTAAATTGTGATTAAAGAAACTATCAAGCACACTACTCTGCTTGTCCGTCAAAAGTGGCGAATACATATCAAGCAAAAGGCTATAATGTAAATTCTCTTCTATCCTCACAATTTTCTCCATGACATATGTGAATTGACACAAAAAATGTAAAGTAAAAATACTTTACATCTCTATTATATCCCGTTTTTATTATTTGTCAAGCAAATATTTCTATTTGCAATATAATTTTTTCACCACCCACAGCATAAATGATGTGGGGAGGATTTTTTGCAAAAATACAATCATTTTATATCCCGCTCCAACAGTTTTCTTGACAGGCATCTTTCTCTTAGTAGACATCTTATACATCATTTTGGCGACAGTTATAGGGTCCTTGCCATGCGTTTCGTCATGCTCCATTCTTTCAATAGACCTTCTTGACACTTCCTCATACACTGTCCCCTCATCGCCTGTAGACTTCTCTCTATGAGAGGTAAAGCCTGTTTTGGTATCACCTAGGAGTAGATTGCACACTTGTATATTAAATGGCTCCACTTCCAGTCTCAATGCCTTTGCATAAATGTCAAGGCTGGACTTGGTGGCAGAATAGAATGCTTGAAAAGGAATAGGAATAACTCCAGCCACAGAGGAAGTGTGGAGTATCTTTCCGCCACCATTTTCTCTCATAAATGGCAAGACTGCTCTAGTGATGTTGACACAGCCAAAGAAATTGACGTCGAACATTCTTTTCACTCCGTCCATGTCGCTATTCTCGATGGAGCCAGACACACCAAAGCCCGCATTGCAGATAAGGACATCAATCCTTCCCTCTGCCTCTATTATCTCTTTGACAACTTTTTTACATGTTTCAGCATCTGTCACATCACATATTTTGCTAATGATGCCCTCTTCTTCAAATGGTCTTCTAGCAAGGCCGTATACCTTGTCGCCCATTTTTGCAAAGTATTTACTTGTGGCGAGTCCCACTCCACTGGACGCTCCTGTAATCACTACTATTCTACTCATATTTTCTCCTCGGTTTATTAGTCATCTTCGTCATCTAAATCAAGATAATCGTCATCATTATCACTGTTCTTACTATCATCTTCTACTTCAGTAGATGTCTCATAATCTCCAAAGTCATATTCCCTGCCATATCTTCTACTCTCTCGTCTCTTGATAGCATTCAATTCCCTACTATTAAGCGGAGCCACTTGTCCACCACTCTTGAAAAATGATATTAGGACTGCGGTGGCGACCGCTACGATGATAATTCCCACCACGAATATTATAATTATGGTAAATGAGGCAGGATTTTGTCTTGTGACAGATACATAAAGAGTGTCACCATACAATCCATCAAATTGTGCTACTGCAGAGAATGAGAATGTCCCCGTTTTAGTTATCGGAAATGATGTGCCAGTGAGCGTATTTTGTCCCGACTTAATGGTGAGGACAGAATCTTGACTTAAAGTCTGTTTATTGGCAATATTGTCTGGTAAATTGTAATCAATAACTAGGTCAAAATTGGACGAATATGATGTTTCACTTTTGCTAATTCCATCACACACAGTGTGATAAGTAGGAGTGGGCGGAAGACAATCAATATTTCTACTGATTAAATTCACCGCAGAGGCTCCTGTGGGGAGAGAGTCAAACTCAAATGTCACTCTTATTTTGCCCGCAGGCATATGAATAGCATCAAAACCAGCCTCTCCACTAGATGAAGTGATAAGATCAGGACTATAATAAGCACTTGTTGGCTGATATGTGACATTCATGACAAGGTGCCCTACATCGTCTGGATTGAACACAGTCACCTTGTCACCTGTGACAAACTTATCCTTATTGAGCCCTTGAACAAGCATAACAGGCTGTGTGTGACATATTTGACTAAGAGAAGTATAATCTGAGATTTCTGTCAAATTGTTGAAACTTAAATCTAAGAAATGAAGATTAACTTCAGGGAAAACTATTGATGAAATGTCTGAGAGTATATTTTTAGACAAATCTACATCTGCAGACGTCCTAAGGCAATTAAGATTGACAGCAGTGAGAGCATTATTAGATAAATCAAGGACTGAAATGGCGCCTGTATAACTACTATTCAATCCAAAAGATGTCAGTCTATTATTTCTCACAGACAATTCTCTCAAATCATCAAAGCCATCGAAATTGCTGGGTGAAATGGAAGAAATGGCATTGTCATCAAGGACTAATCTCTCCACTCCCGAAAAACTAAGTGCAGACAAGTCTCCTACAGTGGTAAGTTTAGATAAATTCTTAAGGCAAGCATAGGCATTTTCCCCTGTGGTCAGATTTAGCACCCCCGCTCTCAAGTCATTTATTAAGTCAGGGTCAGCATTTTCACTCTTCTCTCGCTCAAATTTACCCGACTGCAAATCAAAGAAATCACTTTCAAAGTATGTCACACCCGTATTCTTCACTTCTCTATACAGTTCAAGTAAAATATCAAACATAGGCCTAGACAAGCCATATTCTCTATAGTTGGTATTCATTACAATTCCATTAGAAGCATAAACGGGAGCCAAACGAAATGAGCCGATAGTTAATATAGCACTCAAACAAAATATTAAGGCAAAAAGAACTCTAAATATTTTTTTCAATCTTCACCCCTCACTATTACATAATGATTATATTATTACGTGATAGATTTGTCAACGAAACAAAAGTAGTGTTGCAACTACTTACATAAAAACATTTGACACATCTGCAAAAATGTTCTAATATCAAAATAGAAAGAATACTGGAGATAAATATGAACAAAATAGTAGATACAGAAGGGATAACCTTTGAAGAAAAGCCAATACTTTGATAGAGCTCAATAATGGAATGCAAAATGAAATAAAGAAAGGCAATACACTCTTTGCACAAATGTATAAAGAGTCTATCTCTGACCTTGAAAATGACCTAGCAAATATGTCATACAATGGATTATGTGTGCTAGACTATGTAAGGGAACGAATGGATAAGGATAAAACACAGGACAATTTGATAATCTAATTAAATATAAATAACTCCTAGCATCAATCAAATGCTAGGAGTTTTTTATCTTCTAACTCTGTGAATTAGATATTCAAGTATAGTCAAAAGAATGATTATCACCTGAAGAGGAATGGCAATAATATATACCATCCATACCGAATATGACTGCAATATAAGACAAACAAGTAAAAATGCCAGCCAAATAAACATCGAGGAAGCCACAGCAAATGGAATGCGCCACTTCCATACAGCGAAAAGAATGGTGAGGACTAATGCAATGGTGGGGAGAGCCGCAATAAAGGATAACCACGCACGACCAATTGGCATAAGATAATTCATGATTACAAAAGACAATGTCGCAAGGAAAAATACAATAGCGACTGATAACAGAGACCACACGAGGCGAACATTCACCTTTACTTTCTTAGGCTTCGGACTAGCGTTTTGCATTACTATATCTTGTATCCTCACTCCATAAAACTGAGATAGTTGCAATAAAACATATATGCTTGGCACACAGTCCCCTTTCTCCCACTTAGATATAGCCTTGTCTGAATAATTGAGTTCCTCTGCCAGCTGTAGTTGTGTAAGTCCACTTTTTTTCCTAAGCGTCACTAGATTCTGCGCAATAATATCGTTGATTTGTTGCTGATTGATTTCTTCCATACGAATAATATATCACGTATTATCCGTTAAATCAAGCAAATTCTACTGCGAAGAGAGTTCACGTTATAATTCTAATAACCAATTCTATTTTAGAGAGAGTGTAAAAACTAAAAACTCTTGCAATTATTTCTATTTTGGTTTACATTAGAATATCAAATTATTATTTGAAGCAAAATTTAGACATTTGGAGGATAATATGAAAATTGCTTTGTCATGTGAATCAACTGTGGATTTACCTAAAGAAATGCTGGAGCAAAACGACATTCACGTCATTCCATTTTCCATTCTTTTTGGTGAGGAAACAGAGCCTGATGGAGAGGGCGTCCAACAAAAGATATTTGACTATGTAGCAAAAACTGGCGAACTAGCCAAGACTAGTGCCATAAATGAGGCACA
>CAMYXB010000036.1 GCA_947303145.1 uncultured Clostridia bacterium
AACCAGTGTCCACAATAGTGGCATCAATAATCTTTTTTTAGTCTTCTGCATTTTTTTCTCCTTTTGTGTTTTATTTTCAATTGATTGAAAAAATGATATAATTTTTTGCATTTTCTCCTTTTTTCCATCATTATATGATTATTTTCTTTAGTTGTCAATCAAAATTTGATTGATATTTCATCATTTTTGCAAATTTTATATCACAGAGTGAATGTATAATATGCTTGTTATAGTCTAAAATACAAATATAGAGGGGAGATTTATGAAAAAATTGGACTATGATGATGTGATAAACAGGATAGGGTTCTTTAGAAACAGAGCCAACCTCAGTGCTAGGGAGCTCAGTTTTCGGCTAGACAAGGGCGAACTATATGTGACGAGGATAGAGAGCAAGCAAGTGGAACTAAGAGTGAGTACTCTACTGCAGATATTGGACGTTCTAGGGATAACTGCACAAGATTTTTTCTATCTAGGTGGGGAATACAATGAAGAGGACAAGCATCTACTTGATGTCTACTCTTCTCTCTCTAGTGATAATAAAAAATTTGCAATGGAGTTCTTGAAAAAGCTAAAATGCAACTAATTTTCAAAAAAAACAAAAAATTACTGCAAATTGTTTGACTTATTGTGAAAAAATCGTGTAAAATATCTTTAAGTTGAGATGAAATCAACAAAAAAAGGAAGGTAAACAACTTTGGACATTTCAGACATAAGAGTAAGGCTGGTCAAAAAAGATGGAAGCAAACTTAAAGCCGTGGCATCTATGACCATAGATGGATGCTTCGTAGTCCATGACATCAAGATAGTGGAAGGAGAGCAAGGGTGCTTCATCGCTATGCCTAACAGGAAGACTATGGATGGCGAATACAAAGACATAGTCCACCCACTCAACAGCGAGACAAGAGAGATGATGAAGAATCTCATTCTTGCTGAATATGAGAAAGCACAACAAGAAGAACAAGAATAAATAATACTAGCAAGAGTTTGCCTCTTATACAATAGGAGCGAGCTCTTGTATTTTTTATTATTCTCTTTTCTTAGAGGAGGAGCATTTGTCGTGACAATAATTTGCGAATATTGCTTTGAACAAGCATGGCAAGTGTGATACAATGTCAATATGGAAAATAACGAAAGTCAAATCACACCTACGAATTATCGGCAACTGCACCCAGATAGTATTTATAAGCCAAAAAACGACTATTGTCGATATAAAAATGAGGTGAAGTCTCAAACTGCGGGGAAAAGTGAACTAAAAGCCACGACAAGTGGCACCACTTCAAAGCATCAAAAGAGGGTGGCGGATACGACCAATATATTCAAATCTTTCTTGGCTATAGTATCCACTATCATTGTGGCGGTGGTGGGGGTGTCTTCAATCACCACCAATGTAAAAGCGCATCTTGATTGGCTGGAGGTGAGTGAAACGGCGGTGTATTATTCGCTGTATCTCACTGATTATGATGAGGGCACCACTTGTTATGTCACTTTGCACAACGACTTTGTGGACAGAAGAGAAGAAATAACGGACAACAGCATACAAGGTTATTTTGAGAACTTACAGCCCAATATGTATTACACATTGTCAGTTAAAGCAGATGGCAAGGTGATACTTGAGCGGACTATATATACTCGACTGCGCAGAGGGAGCGACTATGACTATCCCAAGGACGACGAGCCATACTATACTGACGACAAAGAAGACGACTACATCGATGATGACATACAAGATGACATCGATAATGACATAGAAGATGATATACAAGACAACATTTATGACGAAGAGGACGAGCAGGACTACGATTATCCCAGCAATGACTGAGGTGAGTAAATAAAATATTTAGGAGAAAAAGATGGAAAAACAAAAGAAAAAAATAAGGAAAGGGACAATAATCGCACTATCTATATTGGGGGCTGTCAACATAGCCATATATGCGCTGCATAGTTATATATTTGGCGAAGAGTCCATATTTAATAGAGCCATTAGTAGCAATGACTTTATTAACGGAGTGTATCAAAAGATACCTTGTGTGCTCAGGTGCATACAAATAGTCACTATTTCGTGGCTAACAATATTGATTATTCGTTTTGTGCTCAACAAATTGCTCGCTAGGTCGAATAGAAGCACGACCATTGTTAAACTGCTCAATAGTTTTATTAAATATCTCATCATGATAATAGCCTTTATGATGGTGCTAAATGTGTGGGGAGTGGACACCTCCACATTGCTCGCCAGTGCTGGAATACTAAGTCTGGTGATAGGACTTGGCGCTCAGAGCCTCATATCTGATGTTATCGCTGGCATATTCATAGTGATAGAGGGTGAGTATCAAGTGGGGGATATAGTGATAATAGATGGCTGGCGTGGCACTGTGGACGAGATAGGTATACGCACCACCAAGGTTATAGACTGGCAGGGGAATATCAAGATTATCAACAATAGTGCCATATCCTCCATCATCAATCAGTCTAAGGAACTCTCCGTCACCACTTGCGTAGTAGCGGTAGATTATAGAGAATCTATACCTAGAGTGGAACTTATCATAAAGAATAACATAGAAAGGATTAGGTCCGCTATACCAGAGATAGTGGACGGCCCATATTACAAGGGCGTGGACAGCCTAGGTGACTCCAGCGTAAATCTGCTATTTGTCGCCACTGTTAAAGAGAGTGACTACTACGTAGTCCAAAGGGCGCTAAATAGAGAGATTAAACTAATCTTCGATGAAAATGACGTAAGTATTCCATTCCCTCAAATCACGCTCAACAATCCGGAGCATTTTGACAAAAAAGCCACCAAGACGGATAGCAAAAAGGCAAGCGATTTTGCCTCAGAGCAGAGGACAAAGTCTAAAAATATGGAAGACACCAACGTTCAGTAAAGATGTTTTGTGTCAAAAAAATATATATAAATGGCTAAGAATAACTAACTTGGCCGTTTTTTTATAATTATTATATATCTTGCCACTTCGGCAATTAAATCAAAGAGTGTATATCTACCATGCTTACAGATTGATTATTATATAGTATCCCGTCTCGAGATATAATATAATCACAGCGAAGAAGAACATGGCGAGCGTTACCATATCCCAAACATTTGACCTAGGCTTTCTCGTGTAGGATAGGAGCATAATCAGCGGAGTGCAGAGTGCGAAATAGAAGTTAAGCCCTATCCCATAGAATAGCAGCCAAGGATTGATGATTAGTAATAAGAAGTCTATGATGCAAACAAACAAAGTAATGACGGCCATGGCTATGCTGACCTCTAGTGAACTCCTATTGCTAGAGCAATATTTTTCGAACTCCTCTTGCGTTCCTCCCCATTTGAAGAAGAGGTGCTGTCGCAATTTGATAAAAAATGCTATGCCAAAGAATATGGCATATATGGCTAGTGACCTACATGGAAGTATGGCGAGTATTGCGACAGGCAGGTCTATAATCTCTATATTGTATAATCCATAAAGCACAGATGCCCCTATGGTTAATAAGGCAGGGATAATGGATAGGAGTCTAAATATGGCAAGTCGATTTTTCCCCTCCAGCCTCTTTGGTGTGTAGAATAAGAAGAAATAGAACAGAGAAAAGAGTGTCAAGTCCACGAAAACATTGTAGTTAATTACTTTCCCAAACAATTTTTTCGCCACCAAATCTGCGAGGAGGTAGGCAGATGATGGGTCGTCTGGGCTTATGGAGTGGGCTATGCCTATGAGATATCTATAGAAACCGAAGATAATAAGTAGATATACGCCGATGGCTATCACTGAGTAGACAATCAGCATCTTCTTTATCTTGGTCTTGCTGTTTATTATGACGCAGAAGTTGGCTATCAGGAACATAGGAAGTGAGAACATAGACAATGTGTCCAGCACATTTGCGACGTTTAGCGTGCTCTCAGAGAGGTCAATAAATTTGCCCACTAGACTGATACACAAGTAAACTTGAGCAAAAAAGAGTAGCACGAAGCCAATGGTCTTCATACTTCTACTAGATAGAAATCCACGATATTTAATATCCTTTTTGCCAAGCAATCTATCTATCCTATATCTATTGTCCTTCCCTACTTCAAACAAAGGTCGAGAGGCAGTTTTTTCTACATCTTCATTCATAATTTTTTTATTATATCACAAACATTGTCCTTTTGTGACTAAAAAAATCGAATTTAATCAAAATCTTTATTTTGAAAAACATGTTATTGTATAACAAAAGCCCACGCTTTGTGGACTTTTATTATTGTCGAATTTAATCAAACACTAAATAGGAGTGTCCTGAAAGAGCAAGCCCGCTTGAATTATGGGAAAGTTGTAGACGCTATCAAGGAGCCTGATTGTTTGAGGTTGAGAATAAATAGTGGGGAAAGAAAATGACAGATTATATCCCCGGCAAGGACAGCAACCCAGATATATTCTCTTACAATTTGTCGAGCCTAGATATCTGGCAAACACACTAAGTGAGCAAGATGTGGTCAAGATGCACAGAGAGATTCTTTTCCTAGATATATTCCTAATGACTCGCCTCATTCCTCTAGGGGTGGATATGGTTATATCATAGGGTGTGGAGGTGGAGGTGAGATTTAGATAAACTTTTTTAACCATTGTTCTCTACAAAATCTAGCACTGCACTGCTTACAGGGAGTCCGGAGTAAGTGCCGTCACCCAGTGTGATAGATTGCGTGGTGGGAATATGAGTGTTTAGGATATATTCTGTCTGTGTCGCACTCCCCATGCCCACTATGAACACGTCTGGGTATATATTGTGCTCAGTGTCAGAAGCCAGTTGCTTGAAGTAAAGTGTATATGGCGCTTCGGTGGAGCCATAAGGGACGTTGTTAAACACTGCAGTGCCAGTGCTATCTATATTCACTGCACTGCCGTATTCTATGTCTCCTGTTTGGTCTGTCATGACCACATTTCCACTGGTTATGGGAGTCCCTCCCTCCGCTCCTGTTTCATTGAAAATGATGGTGAGAGTGCCAGAGGCTGTGAGAGTGAAAGTCCCTGTGCCAGTAGGAGATGTGGCAGTGTAGGTGGTGGGAGATAAAGAGGTGATATCATATCCGGGGGCATATGTCGCAGAGACCGTATAGTTGCCCGGTGTCATCATTTGTGAGCCTGTTCCATTGGTGATGGATACATTATAATTGGCCATGATTTTCTCCTTTATTGGACATTTCGTCCTAAGCAAAATATTCATTTTTTCGCAAAAGTGTTAAAAAAAATATTCACAACTCTCTTTTCTTGTGATATAATGATAGACATGGATTCAAAGGAAGAAAGAAAGCATATAGAAGTGGTGGCAGGAGTTATCATTGACAATGGCAGACTTTTCGCCACACAGAGAGGTTATGGAGACTTCAAAGACGGCTGGGAATTCCCCGGCGGTAAGATAGAGAGGGGTGAGAGCAAGGCTCAAGCCTTAGAGAGAGAATTGAGAGAAGAACTAGAGATAAAGGTGGAGGTGGGAGACCTCTTGAGGACAGTCGAGTATGACTATCCCAAGTTTCACCTCACCATGCACTGCCTTTTGGCTAAAATCAAGGAAGGCACACCTCATCTTCTGGAGCACGAAGCGTCTTGCTGGGTGGACAAAGAGGGCATAGACAGCGTCTCTTGGCTCCCTGCGGATAGAGAGATAGTAGAAGAAGTGAAGAATTTATTGTAGTTTTTCACTATATTGCTTGCAAAATGTGGCTACTGATGACTAAAAATGCAAGAAAAGGAATAAGTAGCCATACCAAATATACAATATGTATAGGAGAGTGGACCATGCTGAATGGCTTTGCAAAATTTTCTAGGGAGTCTTATTGGGCGAGATTTCTCATACCTGTGGGCATTATCTTGATAATAATAAGCGTATTTTTGTTCATCAACAACGATATTACGAAAAATTATGTCAGGACGGAGGCTGTGGTGTCAAGAGTGGAGGAGGAAGAGAGCGCTCATTATGATGAATACAGCGGAGAATATGTAGATGCTACATACAGGATTTTCGTCAAATATACAGTGGATTCACACGAATATGAGGCGGAATATGGCATTTTCCCCAGAATGAATGTGGGGGATAAGGTGACTATATGTTATGACGCCTCCGACCCCACCAAAATATCTCAGCCACCCAGCATGATACTGGCCATAATTATGCTCAGTCTAGGTGTGTTATCTGTGGGAGGCGGAATAGCGAGCATAGTGCTGGCAGTGAAAAAGCAAAGAAAACTAAAAGAGCAAGAAAAGGAATGGGAAACAAATGGAAACTAAATCATATTTTTTCACAATAGACAAGAAATTCTTCAAGCAAGGATATGTCATGTATGACGAGAATAAGGAAAAAATGTATGAGGCCAAGATGCTGAAGTGGACACTCTTTAGACCTTTTGTATTTCAATTCATCAATCACAAGACCAGTGATAGCGTAGAGCATAAAGTCGGTCACACCCTCACCATTCAAGAAGAAAATGGCGGGATTATGGATATGTTCTCCACCAAGTCGTCATTCAAATTCGATGGCAAGGATATTTGGGACTATCTGCACGATAAGGGAGTGAGGATAAATTCTCAAATCATGAGCGGAAGTATCGGCATGACCTACACAGTGACCTACAAGGGCATAGATGTAGCCACCATTTCCATGGCTAGTCCTAGTGGGAAGAAAAGGATAATAGTCAGTGACTTTAGTTTTAACATTGAGACAGAGGACGAATATCTCGACCTTGCATTCCTGTGTGCATTCGCTTTCGCTAGAACAAGTCAAGTGTTCTACGACTAATAGTTTTAATCAAAAAGGCCTATTGGGATAATCTCAGTAGGTCTTTTTATATCTAACTTGAATGCAAGTCCATTATATCTTGCTTTTTTTATAGTCTTTGTGTAGAGTTTGACATAAACATAGAATATATTTGTTTTCTTCGGCAAAAGTTGATATAATACTGGCAAAAGTATTTTTTAGATAAAAGGATAAAGAGGTGCAATATGAGTAATATGGTGTATGATGTGGACAGCAAGTTGCCATTTAAGAAGAATATCTTGTTCGCTTTGCAACAAGTTTGCTCCATCATCGTGGCCACCATTCTTCTGCCTGTGGTGGCAGATTCGACTGGCGTGTATTTGAGCCAATCTGCCGCTCTTATTGGGGCGGGAGTGGGGACTATAGTTTATTTGTTATTTACTAGGTTTAGGAGTCCTGTGTGCCTTAGCAGTTCATTCTCTTATGTCAACCCTATTATTACTGGACTTACATTTGGATACTTCGGTGTTTTGCTAGGTGGATTGATTTCTGGGCTTGTTTACGTTATTCTGGCTGTTATTATCAAATTCGTTGGAGTGGAGTGGATAAACAAAATAATGCCCCCCATAGTGATAGGTCCAGTGGTGGCTCTCATCGGTTTCAACCTCGCGGGGAAGGCAATAAATGACCTCATGAATGTCTCTGGAGGCATAGAAAATTATAGTCTAATATCCATATTCATAGGCCTCGTGACATTCTTTATAACTATAGTCATATCAGTCAAAGGAGGCAAAAGGCTGAGCCTCTATCCTTTCCTTATAGGCTTGTTGAGTGGCTTTGCTCTCGCTCTCATCACGACTCTACTTGGCATGCTTACAGGACTGGAGTCGCTCAAAATAATAGATTTTTCCATATTCAGCAAGGTGACAGATTTCAATAATTGGCTCCCGAACATCACATTCACAGGACTATTTAGCGAGGGATTATCCAAGGTGACTAGTTTTGGCAATATTGTCACCATAATAACTGCTTTCGTGCCCATCGCTTTCGTGTCATTTGCAGAGCATATCGCTGACCACAAGAACCTCAGTTCCATTATAGGTAGAGATTTGCTCAAGGACCCCGGGCTTGTGAGGACTCTTCTAGGTGACGGCATAGGCACCATGGTAAGCACCATTTTATGTGGAATACCCAGCACAACTTATGGTGAGTCCATAGGCTGTGTGGCTCTGTCAAAAAATGCGTCCACGAGGACCATTCTTCTCTCATGCCTGCTTTGCATAGTCATAGCATTCTTTTATCCCCTCATATTGTTTGTCGAGGCCATTCCGTCATGTGTGGTGGCGGGAATATGCATCGCCTTGTATGGCTTTATCTCCGTCTCAGGACTGAGGATGTTCAAGAATGTCGACCTTAATGAGAGCAAGAATATGTTCGTTGTGGCATCTATATTTATCTCTGGCATAGGGGGATTGTTTCTCAAATTCGGGCCAGTGGAAATATCCAACATCGCCTGCGCACTAATAGTGGGAATAATATCCAACCTGCTACTGCAGACTAAGAAAAAAAGAAGATTGAGCGAGGAGCCACAGCTTCTTGATAGCCCCGAGACTGTGCCAGAAAGCAAAACTACTGAGAGGGAAAATCAGTCTAAATAATCTAGAAAATCTATTGTCGTGATGTCGCCAATATTCTCTTCTTCACTACAGCATGATAGGGCATAATCTTGTAGAATAAAAAATTCCTTGAAATAATATTTTTTATTATCTATTTTTTGCTCTACAGAAATGTTATCCTCTTTTATATCTATGCAAAAGTTTTTGAGCCCTATTCTATGTCCCACGCCTAGTGCTTTCATAAAACTTTCCTTGAGAGTCCATAGTCTAAACAGCACATCGCACCTCTCTTTGCCTTGCTTGGAGAGAATGAACTCCCGCTCCTTGTCGCAGAATTTTTTTGAAATGTCTGCCACATTTTCCCTCTTTTTTTCTACGTCACACCCCACCTCTTTGGAAGAGAGTGCACACATCACCAAATCCCCAC
>CAMYXB010000037.1 GCA_947303145.1 uncultured Clostridia bacterium
CGATGTCATGCTTTCATAAGCATTTAAGTAAACTTCATATATTTTATCTATATCCTCACTTAGCAGACTTTGATGAAAAGCCTCTTCATTTGGATTAGTTGCCACCATAGTCGAAATGGCTTCCTTGATACGCTCATCTTCTAGGTCTAGGGCTATCCTAGCCTGAATATTCTCCTTGGACTCACCTTCCTCATATAGTGCAATGAAATTGGCAAACATGGCAGTCAGCACGAATCCAGCCGCCAAATAATATGCTCTCTTGTTGTCAGGATAAAGCCTCTTCACTACATCTGCCATTTCGTCAGAAACTTCTTTACAATATCCTATATTGTCCTTTTTCAAGAGTCCTGAGAGACATTCGCCATCTGGCACTTTTACATAGTTGTATATTATATCAGATGACAGATACGCCCTATCTATATTCTCCATATATTTTGTATTAAATGGGAAATCGTCCAATAGATAATCTTGGAATTTGTGCTTAATCTTGCTTTTTTTATACATTTTAGCATAGCAAGCATATAGTTCGCTACTATTGCGAATGTCTTCAAAAAATTGTGGATCCTTGGTCATGTAGAATTTACTTTCCCTCGCCCTTGATGCTATGAATATCTTCCCATTTTTAATCTTCCTAACACCGAATACAGCCCAATCTATATTGTATTCGTAGAACGCTGAAATCATCTTCGCCACAGCATCGAGGTCTAGGTAGTCATCTCCATCAACCATAGTGATGTATTCCGCCTCTGCCAAGTCTAGTCCTCTATTCCTAGTGAACACCACGCCCATATTAGTTTCATTAGACACCAGTCTAATCCTTGAATCTCTATCTGCGTATTCCTTGGCAATATCTAGACTATTATCTGTGGAGGCATCGTTCACCAATACTATATCCAGATTTTTGTATGTTTGATTAACTATGCTATTAAGGCAAGCTCTGAGATATTTCCCTTTGTTATAGATGGATACAATGACGGACACTTTGTCATTTATTTTATTGACATTGTAGGTGAATTGTCTATTCAAAAGTCCATACTTTACTTGATTATTGGTTTTGTTGATATTTACACTACTCATGTCACTTATCTCCCCTTTTGATTAAGCATTAATTTATTTACGAAATTAGCAATATCTCCAGCCTCATCTGTCTGTTCAGAAAGTCTAAGTCCATTGAAGAACTCCTCATCCACGCCTTCATATTCCGAAATGTCTCTAAGAGGTCTGTCGTCTTTGACAAACTTCATATCCCGTATCTCGTATAGGTTGTTGTGGTTGGTAGATGTCAGGATGCCATTGGTGAAGATATTGATGTGTCTATTAGACAAGATGGAGTAGCTGTCAAATAACTCTTTAATCTCTTCTCGAGAGACAAGAGATATGCTCTTTCCTTCAGCGGTGAACACCTCATCACCCAGTCTTAGATCCCTCTCATCACAAGCATTGACGAATCTCTGCTTTGTCACAGAATAGATGTAGTGTGCATTGCCCAGCACTTCAAGAATGCTTCCATCGCTAAATTTGAGTCTATGGAGACTGCCCATCTTATCTGATCTCTTTATCCATAGAGGGTTGGCATAGTCTAGCTTGCCCTCGTCGAAGTTCCACACTAGCAGTATGTCATCGTATGTCACGTCTTTAATCTTCTTCTTATATATTCTCTTCTTCTTTTCATCCCAGCACCATATTTCCGTGTTAGATGTAAAACAAGGTATAGATCCAGTATACAAAACCCTACTACCATCAGTTGTTGTAATAGTTATTTCTCCCATTTTATTCCATTCAGTCAAAGGATTCGAACCAACCACAGTAAAAGCAGTCGCTGAATTTACACTTTCCCAATCCATGCTATTATACCATGAATTATTTGAAAGAAGTAACGGCTCCAGTTCAGCCCAAGTTCCTCCATACAGCATTTCGTGATTATCACCCGAGATGCAAAAAGCAGCCATACCTATACTAGTAATGCTCGTTGGTACTTTTATTGTTGTGATATTATTACACTGCCAAAAAGCTCTTTCCTCGATACTTGTTATGCTGCCTGGTATAGTGATAGATGTAAGGCCAGTGCAATTATAGAAAGCATTGTTTCTTATACTCGTGACACCACTCGGTATAGTGATAGATGCAAGGCTAGTGCAATAAGCGAAAGCTGAACTCCCTATACTCGTGACACTGTTTCCTGCGAATGCGACACTGGTGACACCTGATGAGCTGCCAGTATGAGAATTTGTCCCTGTCCAATATGAATAATAGAACGCATAATCCCCTATAGCGGTGGCCTTGGGTGGGATGACGATGTTCTTGACACCGGAGTTGTATCCCGCCGAGCTAAAGCCGACAAGAGTAGTACCATCCCAATAGAAGTAACTCTCTGGTGTATAGCGTGTGAAAGTTTGATTATAATAAGTAGTCTTCAAATACGTAGCAGCGGTGGATGTGTTGGATAAGTTGGCTGATGACAACTGAGTCGTCCCTGCCCACCAACCATTCGAATTCTCGAACGTCACAGAAGTCAGACTCGAGCAACCCGCGAAAGCATTACTACCTATACTTGTGACACTACTTGGGATAGTGATAGAGGAAAGTGAGGTGCATCCACTGAAAGCCTCGTTGCCTATACCTTGCATACTAGCAGGTAGGACAACAGAGGTCAAATCTGTCACGTTCTTGAAAGCGCTACCCGCTATGTCGGTGAAACCATATGGAATACGTATTATAGACGACTGATTAAATTCCAGCAAATGTACCCAATCAGCAAATTCTGTGATGGTCGAACCTTCCACCACAAGTTTTGGCATCGGCCCATCACTAGTTGAACCCAATCCAATTAACTCGCCTGAACCATCCACCGTAAAAGTAATCCAACTACACGAGACCCCGTCAAAATCCTTGTTTCCTACAAAAACACTTGCAATCTGTGAGGGAGTCATAGAGGATAATGCACTATCGATACTGTTTGCGAAGCACCCACTAAAACCAACTTCACTCTCCCACCAATCGTCTGTGTCTTCGAAAGTGATGCTGGTAAGGGCACTGTTGTAGAAGGCCTTGTTGCCTATGCCCACTACGGAAGATGGGATAGTGATGGAAGTCATGGTGGTGTTATTCTCAAATGCATTGTTCATAATGCCAGTGACGGAGCCATCGTCTGGGAGAATAACTTCAGACGGAAGAGTCTTGCCTGCAGCCACGCCTGTGATTTGTCTATTGGTAATATTGAAGAAAGATAGGTCTGTGTTTTGCACGTCTGATAATGTAATGGTATAACTAGCGGTTTTGGTGGCATAGGTAGTGTTGCTCGAATTGGTGACAGTGGCGGTGACTGTGGCTGTGCCGGTGACAGAACCAAGCGTGACCAAGCCCGAACTGCTGTTGATAGTGGCGACTCCTGAAGGACTGCAACTAATGGAGTAAGACACTGTGCCATCTCCAGTATTGGTGAGTGGATTGGTGAATGCACTATCACCGACATTTTTGTTGAGTGCGGTGACACCATAAGGTATACTTCCCGCCAGTTGTCCTATGCTCCAAGGGACTGTCTTATTTGTTGTAGAGCCATCGCTCCAGTGGTAATTGGTCTTATCTATTAGACTGAATGTAGCGGAGTGATTGCCCGCATTAGTCTGAGAACTGACCGAGCAGGTCATCTTGTTATTATCATAGTTATTCCATGATGGAGTCTGTGCTGAGCCACTGTATGTAAGCGTGCCATTTTGACTAGGTATAGTCAGTCTCTGTGCCCAAGTGGCTGTGAAAGTGACAGTGCCTGAGGTAGAGCGAAGATTGTTGAATGTAGTTGCGGTAGTCCCGCTGATGCTTGTATTGGTTGTAGTGCTACCACCATATCTATGTGTGACACTATCCATGCCGGTGATGTTCCAACCAATGAAGTCATAACCAGACCTAGTGGGATGGCTCACAGTGAATGATGTATTATATGAGGCACCATCGGGGTGAGAAGATCCATGCGTGCCACTATTTAGATTATACGAAAGTGTGTATGTATTAACACTCCACTGAGCTTGTAGATAAAGGTGGTCGGTGAAAGGGAAAACTGTAGATGAGGAGATGACCGAGGCTGACCATGACGTGCCGTCTGTGCTATACTTCCAGCCACTCAGGGTGTAGCCAGTCCTGGTGGGAGCGGTGGGCACTAGGCTGGAGCCATTGAGAATGCCGTCAAAAGTGAGGGTGGTATTGTATTCATTATTTCCGCTGAATGAGCCACCATTGGCATACAGAGTGACGGGGATGTTGGTGGGAGCATTGTAGGTGACAGTCTGCTCTGCATGGAATGTGGCGACCTTGGCGCTCTCGACTAAAGTCACTCCACATATCATGACAATGAGTGCCATGAACGCACCCATCATTGTCCAATATATCCCTCTTTTATTTTTTCCCATTTTACAATTTCTCCTTTTAAGCACTCCTCAAGACGGTGCGGGAGCCTCGTCTTGACCCCGTGCGAAGCGTGGGGGCAAGGTGAGGCGTCCTCTTGCTACTTTTCCGTAGTATACCACTACAAAAAAGTAGTGTCAAACAATTTATTACAATTTTGTAATAAAATATCCATATCATGAAAAAATTCGCATACAGACTGAAAGAATTGAGGACGGAAGCCAAAATCTCCACCCAATTCCTTGGTAAAGAAATTGGTGTCAGTGATGCCCCAATATGTAGATGGGAGAATGATTTAGCAGATGTCAAGAGTGACTATTTGTTGGCACTCGCCAAGTATTTCAATGTCACTACAGATTTTTTGCTAGGAAAAGAAGACTAAAGAAAGCCTCTCCCATATCACATATTATGGCTGAAATATCACATCAATATTCGAGAATACGTCTCAATTTTAGAAATAATCTATCACTTCGTGTATTGGCGAACAAAAAAATGTATAATTCCACTCAAACTACAAAGAATAAAGTTGAAGGAGGAAGGAAATGAAAATTGTCAACATTATTGCCTGGATATTGCTTATAATTGGTGGTCTCAACTGGTTCCTTGTGGGTGCATTCTCATGGAATTTGGTGGGCGCAATTTTCGGTGCGGTGGACATCATGGGTAGAATCATCTACATTCTTGTCGGCCTCAGTGCTATATGGCTACTCATTGCACCTATGGCAGAAAATGGAAGAATATCTCTTTGGAACAGATAAAAAGAAAGAACTATCTAACACATGGTTAGGTAGTTCTCTTTTTTTATTCCCCTATAGCAATATGCAGATAATTCCGCCCTTACCCTCGTTGACTATGCGATAAAGTGTTTTTCGCATCTTTTTCTGCACTTCAAGTGGCATTTGGACTATTTTATTGTTCAATCCCTCCACCACTAGACTGTGCAGACTCTTGCCGAACATATTGGTCTCCCACAGGGCTTTTGGGTTGTTCTCAAATTCCCCTATTAGATATTTGACCAAATCTTCACTTTGAGCCTCGCTCCCCACTATTGGACTAATCTCAGTCTGAACGTCCACCTTCATAATATGCAGACTCGGAGCGCTGGCCTTGAGCCTAACGCCATATCTAGAGCCCTGCTTGACTATCTCTGGCTCCTCCAGAGTCATCTCATCAAGTGATGGACTGACCACACCATAGCCAGTCTGCTCCACCTGCTCTAAAGCGGACTGAAGTTTGGCATAAGACTCTGCCTGACTGGAGAGTTTTTTGATAAGTCCCACCAAGGCAAAATCACTCTCAATCTCCGTTCCGCATTCTCTAGACAATACTTTATAGAACAGATTTTCCCTTGGCACGATGTTTACATATACCACGCCATCTCCCATATTGATGTCCACATCTGTAAGCATTTTGAAATTTTCGCTATTCACAAATGCTTTGACATCTCTTGAGATTTCGCCAATTTTGGTGACATCTGCTAGAAGACTATTCATTTCTTTCACAATTTCTACAATCAGTTCATCTGTGAAAGACAATGCCCTGAGCCAATCTGGCATACGAACTCGAAGTGAGGTGAGTGGAAATTCGCTCAAAATTCCTGCAAATATCTCCTCCACATCTTCATTTTTTAGATTTAGTGCACTCAATGTCACCACAGGAACGGCGTATTTCACTTTAAGGCTTTGTGCCAGTTCTCTTGCTTGCTTAGACTGGCTATCTAGAGTATTGAGGCAGATAACGAAAGGCTTGCCACACTCCTTGAGGTCTTTAACTGTCTGCTCTTCAGCATCAATATAATCCTCTCTTTTAAGTTCCCCAAATGAGCCGTCTGTAGTCATGACTATGGCTACGGTGGAATGATCTGTAATCACTTTCTTTGTGCCAAGTGTAGCCACCTCGCTAAAAGGGAGTGGACTGTCGCTCCAAGGGCTTTTGACCAGTCTGGGCTTACCGTCATCTAATAGTCCCTCCGCACCAGCCACTGGATAGCCCACGCAATCAATGAGCCTGACGGAGAGATTGACATTGCCCCCCACCTAGACTGCTACAGCATAATTGGGGATAAATCTCGGTTGAGTGGTCATCACCACTTTTCCGTCTGCACTTTGAGGCAACTCATCTATAGTCCTCATTTTATCTTGACTGTTTTCGAGATTGGGAAGCACGACTTGATTCATAAAACTTGTTATGAATGTAGACTTGCCACACCTCACTGGTCCCACTACGCCCATGTAGATGTCTCCACCTGTGCGAGACCTTATGTCATCATATAATTGATACGAATTCATATTCTGCATACTCCTTTGACGATTCGTCTATATCAAAATATATGACGAGCCCAAAGCCTATATGCATGAAAAAACAACACACGACAACACTCTATAAAAAATATTAAAAATACCAGCCATCTATAGAATGATGACTGGCATTATTTATAACTGTATATTCTCTTCCTGCTTTAATGACTCTCTAACGTATGATATCATGTCAAGAATTGATGTCAAATCTTTGTTAGATAAATTAAGAGGTATTTCCCTTATTCCTTCGTTGTCAACAATGAATCCATAATAAACTAAATCATTCTTTTCGAGGAAATCTTGCTCTCTAAAATTGATATAAGTTCTGCCTGCGACAGAATTTATCTCTCCCTCATAATAGTGGGTTTGAATTGTCTCATTGAGGTCAGAGTCCTTCTTGCTACCGAAATCTATGTGCAGAATTTTGCCATAAGGGCCATCGACAACACTGACTTTGCCATTATAACCGCCATCGACATCTACACCACTTTCAAGATATTGCTCGTATGTTTTCAAATAATTTTGCATTCTCTCTTTTTTCTCACGTTTACTCTTAAAAAACATTGCTCAACCTCACCCTTTTTAATGTATACGAAATTATAGTTCAAAATAATCGTATTGTCAATAGTCAATCTAAATTTTTCACAGATAAGATGCAAATATTTGGATTAAAAAGACAAAAAAAACGAAAAAAAGCAAAATTATGATAAAAATATAATTTCTTTGCCTAGTTTTTGAGCAAAATTATATAAAAAGCCTACATCTTTTTGTGATAAATCATTAGATAAAAAAATAACGTATGTGGACAAAGTTATAGCAAATATTTCACTATAAAGTGGTGAAGATATGTCCGTTGACAAGTCATATTTTTCTATAATCGAACTATCAACATGGACGTAATCTTCGAATTTATTAAAAATATTCTCATGGACTTTAGATATATTTGAATTATTTGAGACAATAATTCTTGAAAATCTCTTTTTGTGCTTTCTTATGCTTGTCACTATTTTATATAAATTAGATATAACTGGACTGGGAAAAGAAAAGTAGATTTTCTCTACTCTGCAGTTGTCTATCATATGATTCAAAAGAGATGTGATAGAGACTGTGTCTACAATGGGCGCATTTCCTACAAAACAAAGTGAATTTTGCACCACATAATTATTGTCTAAAATCATTCAATAAAACAAATAATGTAGATTTTTCAGTTAAAAATTATTAAAAAACACATAAAAAACAAGTGAAATAAAACAAATAATGCGAAAAATAACTCATTTTTTATAATTATGACATAAACCTATATGATTTTTATGCATGACAGAATGTGAGTCCGTAGACAGCCTTCGCACCCTTTTTCTTGAGCAGAGCCGTTATCTCGTCCATTGTTGCTCCCGATGTGGTGAGGTCGTCAATAATTAGGACTTTTTTATCTTTGAATTCTTGTGGCTCAAGGATAGAAAAGGCTTTCTTCAAATTCTCAATTCTTTCGTCTCTACTAAGACTAGTGTGTGTGACTGTGTCCCTATTTCTCACTAGATTATTTATGCTAATGGGGAGATTAAATTCTTCGCAAATACCCTCGGCCAGTAATTCTGCTTGATTGAATCCTCTCGTCTTTAATCGGGCATCATTAAGAGGCACTGGGGCGACTATGTCGACATCAAAATCACTTTCTCTCAATCTTTGACACATAAGCGGAATAATCGCTTTAGATATACTTCTATCCTTTCCATACTTCAACTTATACACCAGTCTTTTTGCTGTGTCATCGAATTTTGCCACACATATAACTTGTTCATATGTATGTATAACTTCGTCTTTTTTGCAGTCGTCACAATAATCAGTGAAAGAGTTGACCTCATCTCCACATTTCTTGCATGGGTGGTGGATAAAGTGCAAATTTTTATAGCAAGATGGACACAAAAGACCGT
>CAMYXB010000038.1 GCA_947303145.1 uncultured Clostridia bacterium
CAAGAAACAGTTTGCCGAACTGGTGAAGACGGCCAAGTTCGAGGGCTACTATGATGAGGCAAAAGATGCCTATGAGCATCTGTATATAGACAATTACATTATAGACGGCAACGTGGAGAAAGTCGTTGATGTCACCGTCACTTCAGTTTTAGCCACAGCCACACTTAGCGGTGCTCAATCATTCGAATATACAGGGAGCAGTGTGGCTCCACTAGCAGAAAATATTGTCGTCACAGCCATGCTTGGTGGACAGGAGAGGACACTTGTCAAGGACGTGGACTACACTCTTTCATTTGATAGTGAAGCAATCAATGTCTACTGCAATTCACAAAAAGCCATATATTATGTGACAATCACTGATATTAGTGGCAATTTCCACTATAATATGGGCACATACACACTCGTCTCATATTCCATAGATCCTAGACCTCTCATATTCAATGACGCCACGGGCGCCAATGCCACACTTTCATATCCACTTGTCTCTAGGGCCATATGGTCAGATGTGCTTGGTTTCAATAAAATGGTGGAGAATGCCTACGATACAGGACTAGAGAGACAGGTCGCTGTAGAGTTTTCTCTAGTCAATGGCAACAAGATACATGCATCTACCATCGCTTACAGCAACTTCATCGTCTCTCCTCTAGTGGAAGATGTGGTTATAAATGAGAGTGACATCTCTCTCTACAACCCATACTTCACCTCATTTAGAGTGAACGATGTTGAGTGGGACAACAGCCAGATAGAGAGCCTCACCACTGCGGGACTTGACTTGTTCGATGTAGTGAAGTTCAGGCTCAATCCTTCCTATTGCATGAGAGTGTATACCAAGCTTAATGGAGAGATAATCAGTCAAACTGGCTATGCTTCCTACTCCAACACCAATGAGTCTCAATTCATAGCAGGCAAATATTCCTATAACTCTGTGTCTACTGTAGCCACATCTAATGAGATGAGGATATTCAACAATACTGGCGAATATTGGTCATACAATACTCCTCACCTCACTCTCGATGTCCCTGTGGATATAGATATATTCCAGTCTTTCACTATAAATGATGAAGAGGTGGATATGTCAAATGGCTGGAGCGGACTGAGGAATTTATCTAGTGTCGATTATAATGATGAGATAACTATAGAAGTCAAAGAGGGCTATCAAGCGACCATTTCCTCTCGTTCTGCCTCAACTATATATCACAATCTGCTACAAACAGATAGCGACTGGCTGGACAACACCATGATAGCAGGAGAGAACTTTGAGCCACAACTCGTCTTGAGAGTGAAACCTATCAATTATAGTTTTGAATTATACTATTATTTCGATGTCGACTATCCTTCAGCGGATACTTATTACACATTTGACGAAGACGGCTTTGTCGATGTTCAAGTAGAAGAGGGAGGCAACTTCTTCAAGTTCACCACTGATGAGGCGACTTCTTCTCTCGTGTATATGCTCGTCACAGATAACATAAACATCACTTATGCAGTCGCTAGGAAGTCCTCCAGCACTCTATATATAGGAGAGAAGAGAAGCAGTGCTATTGTAGACAGTGAATATCTATATGTAGCCATCAACAACTACTCACCTAATACAGAATATTACCTCTTTGTCAATGCTACTCAGAGCAACGAAGATGGCAAGACATCTTCTTTCCAGATAATGCAATATAGGGAAGAATTTGTGTGGGATATAGACAACAAGACATTTGATGACCCATATGGCGAGGCCACTGTCTCTAAACTTTGCAAGGAGGCGTCCATTGAGGAGTTTATCCCACAACAACTCTATCGCTACAATCAAAGGGACTATAGCATCTATCATGATTACAACACTGTAGTCGCCATAGCCGATTATGCATTCTGCGATAGCCACTATAGCAATAACTACGCATCAAGTATGATGTATATTATGCTGCCCAGCACCATTACATCTATAGGTGCTCATGCATTCGATGGTTGCTCCAATCTGCAAATGATAATATATGACGGAACAGTAGAGGATTGGAACAACATCACCTTTGGCGAGGGAGTCTTTAATGGTTGCTCAAGCGCCCTTGGAGTGATGTGCAATAATGAGTTATATGCCCTATCTACAGATGGCACTATAGTTATTCCACCACAAGAAGAAGAGGAAGAAGAGATAGTCGCCACACTTCTCTCAGTTGGCGAGAACAACGAGGTGAACATTGCCAGTGGAGAGAATAACTTCAAGTTCAATATAGAAATTGACGGCAGTTATATCATCACTATTTCGGGAGAATATGTTGATGAATTGTTAGAGAGTTTCTTATTAGATAGTGCAGACTATTTGGAATTTGATGGTTTGGATAATGAATTTACATGCACATTACAACTATCCACAGGAGAGCATTTCCTTCTTATAGACGCTCTCTATGACTACGAGGGCATTGTCATCAATATATCCCTAGCATAATTATCATATATTATACATCACAAAATACTCAGCATAATTGCTGAGTATTTTTCTATCCCTACATTTCTTTTCAGTCAATAATATGAGATGACCATTTAGTTTTATATAGCCAAAATAGTCTTCTTTAGAGAAGTTGCTGGCACACTACTTGCTTTTTACCTGTCAAAATTTGTCGAACAAACTACCCTACACAAAACGGCATATTTCGCACTCTTTTGTCATGTTTTACCTGTCTTATTGTCAGCCCTTTTTATGAGAAATATTTGTGTGAATATACAATTTTATCTCCCCTTTTTATTGGAAAATACTGGATAAAATGTGACAGTTTTAGTTAGAAGGGACTTTTGCCTCTTATGTCATTTTTTATTGACAAGTTTTGTCAAGTTTTTCTGTTATAATATGCGTAGAACAAATGTTCGACACGCTTCGATTTTTGGCCAAAAAATAGAAAGCAAAATAAAAGGAGATGCAAGGATTTGCAATAGATATATGATAAATATTAAGAATTGGTGTCAGGGAGTATTGTCATTATATTCCCATCTCCCATATATAACCAGAGCGCAGATTATGTCATCAGCCTCTCGCAGTATAAGATAGATATAATCAACCTAAGACATCTCACAGAGGTCTCACTTCTTGCTCTAGATGAAGAAGATTGCGCCCTGCTCACCACTAGATATATAGACAATGTGAGCATAGAGGACGCCATACTTGTCAGTGGCAAGGCTAGGCGCACATACTTTAGAGCCATCGCTCGTGCTATGAAAAACTTCGAGATTATCTTCTATTCTCGCCTTTGTCAAAGTGGCATCTTCGACAACCCACCTAGGAATTCGTTTTGGGAAGATATGTTCGACAAGGTGCATTCCTTTAGTGAGATATACGATGTCCACCTCTATCCCAAGAATGTTTGCTCCATGATTTTAAGGAAATTAAGGCGCATAGCCATTCTATAGAGTTATTGTATCTGTATTTCTTTAATGATGTCACGCTTTGCCTTGGACTTTGATATTTTGCCCTGCTTTTTCTTCACTTTTATCGGCCTAAATATCATTATCATTATTACAACTGCAGGCAATGAGACAAGAGATAATAGCAATATTTTCATAGGTGTAGACATGGAGATGAGGGAGTAGAGATAGTCATTGTCACCACTGGAGAATACATTATCTCTTGCAGTGGTCACCTCACTATTGGGGATTATGCCTTCCAGCCTATCGCACAGGCCAGCATATAGATAACCGAATGTGTCGTTATACTTTGTGTAATACCACACATTCCCCCTACCATTTATCATCTCAGTCCCGAAGCAAGTCCCATAGTAGTCCATGTCCTTTGAGATGTCCACATCGCATAAGGCACTTGATAGGTGAGAGGGAGAGGACATGAGCCTTTTTCCATCACTGGAGAAAACTCTAAATGTGACGTCCTTTAGATAGGGGCTAGATGGTGTTTCTCTTACCGCCACCACGCTATCTTTTAGCACAAAGCCCACCACGTCCCTATACTGAGCCTTGTAAAAGTCGCTAGAAAAGTTGCTTATGAGCAAGACGAAATAACTCTTCGGCAAGTCAAACAATACATTGTCACTCTCCGCCACACTGGGCGTCTTATATAGCGAGACATTGTCACTATCCACTCTTGCGTATATGTAAGAGGTGAGAGCAGTCTTGGCTTGTGCTATGGATATGTGAGAGGCTAGCGGCATTATGGCTAGCAAAATCATTATGATACAATACTTTATTCTCATCATGATTACATTAGCACATTTTATTACATTATTTCTGACAACTATTGTCATTTATTGAGGAAATGAGAGAGATTATAGAGAAATTACTTAAAATACACAGTGAGCAAACTAGACGAAAGAAAGAGAATAAAATCTCTACATATAACAGGGGGCCTGTCCATCACAAGCAGATAGAGTTTCATTCATGCCCCAAGCGGAATAGGTGGGTGTTCGGTGGCAATAGAACAGGTAAGACAGAGTGCGGTGCAGTGGAGTGTATATACATGGCGAGAGGTTGCCACCCATATAGAGAGAATAGACAAGATGTAGAGGGCTGGGTGGTCAGCCTCACTCGTCAAGTGCAGAGAGATGTGGCGCAGAGAAAGATACTGCAATATTTACCTAAAGACTGGATAGAGGATATAGTGATGACGAGTGGAAGAAAGGACTATCCAGAGAGCGGCATCATAGACTATATCTTAATTAAAAATGTTTTCGGTGGAGTATCCAAGATAGGATTCAAGAGTTGCGACCAAGGTAGAGAGAAGTTTCAAGGCACTTCGCTAGATTTTGTGTGGTTTGACGAGGAGCCCCCATTTGATATTTACCTCGAGTGTAAGATGCGCATACTCGACAAGCGTGGTGACATCTTCGGCACAATGACACCACTCAAAGGACTTACTTGGGTATATAACGAAATATACCTCAACGAGAGTGGCGATGGCGAGGTGTGGTATGAGCAGATGCAGTGGGAGGATAACCCTTTTTTAAGTGTTGATGAAATATCTAGTTTCGAGAAAAGTCTCTCAAGTGACGATCTTGAGGCGAGAAAATATGGCAGATTTATGGGAACAGAGGGGCTAGTGTATAAGGAATTTGACGAGAGAATCAATGTCATCGAGCCCTTCAATGTGCCAAAAGATTGGTATGACAATATGTCCATTGACCCTGGCCTAAACAACCCTCTCTCATGCCACTGGTATGCAGTAGACTATGACGGCAATGTCTACGTCATAGCAGAGCATTTTGACAAGGGCAGAGATATAGATTACCATGCAAGCGAAATAAAGAGAATATGCCAGTCACTTGACTGGAAAAAGGATAGAAATGGATACTATGAGTCGCTCATAGACTCGGCCGCAAGCCAGCGCACACTCAACGGAGTGAGGAGCGTGGCAGAACTATTTTATGACAGAGGTATCAATGTAAACACCAAGGTGAACAAAGACCTATTCTCTGGCATCAGCACAGTGAAAAGTTATATAAAAAATGCCGAAGGTGTGTCAAGACTATTCATATTCGCCAGTTGCACCAATCTAATAAGGGAAATTAAGTCATATTTTTGGGGCAAGGGCGACAGCCCAGTGAAACGTGACGACCACTGCCTTGACGAACTGAGATATTACCTCATGACCAAGCCCCTCGCACACGCCAGACAAAAGAGCGAGATAGAGAAGCACAAGGATTCCCTCATTCGCAAAGCAAAACATAGAAGGAGCAGTCTATAGATGGAAGATATGGATAGAATACGCACCGCCCTGTGCCGTCTCGCCATAGGAGCGCAGACTAAAGAGGTGAGCGAGGAATACACCGCCACTGATGACGGACTCACTCTTAAGAGCCGCAAATGCGTAGAGAAAACGCTTGCCCCCGACCTGTCTGCTATAAAACTGCTTTTCAGTATGAACTCGCTAGACAGCATAGAGAGCATGACAGATGAGGAACTGAATATCGAAAAAGAAAAACTCCTCAAACTCCTACAAGAAGAACAAAAAACATAAAAAAAATCAAAAAAAAGGATAAAAATATGAAAAAAAACGATAAATTTCTAGAAGATTTGATAGAAAGTGTCAAACAAGACTTCCTTACAAGACAACAAGAGAGGAAGCCATTTGAAGCGGAATGGAAACTGAACAACAACTTTTTCCATGGCAATCAATATGCTACCATAAATCCATTTAACGATGTAGAGGATATGGATAAGATGTATTTTTGGCAGGAGAGGGAGGTGTTCAACCACATCGCTCCTGTCATAGAAAATAGACTTTCCAAACTCACCGCCACTCGTCCTGACATGGACATTATGCCAACTACTGATAGCGAGGACGATAGGAAAATAGCCAGCCTATCCAAAGATATCCTAAAGAACACCTATGAGAAACTCAATCTATCTTCCGTCATCGGCAAGGTGACTCACTGGAGCGAGATATGTGGGACGGGCTTTTACAAAGTAGTCTGGGATTCCTCCTCTGGCAAAGTGGTATATGACAAGGACGGCAAGAAGATGAGAGAGGGAGATGTCAGTGTCATAGCAGTCTCTCCATTCGAGATTTTTCCCGACTCCTGTGCCAATGAGAACATTGAGGACTGCGAGAGCATCATTCATGCCAAGAGTTATTCTGTGAGAGAGATTAAAAATACTTGGGGTGTAGATGTCGTGGGAGAAGATGTAGACGAGCCATACATGGCGGGAGACTTCACCTCAGTCAAACACAATCAAGCATTGGTTATCGAGAAATATGAGGCACCGTCAGTGGAATATCCGGAGGGTAGACTTATCATCGTCTGTGGCGACAAGCTCCTGTATATGGGCGAACTCCCATTCATCAATCTTCCCGATGGCAAGAGAGGTTTCCCATTTATCAAACAAGTGGCACTCAAGAGAACGGGAGCTTTCTTTGGTCAAAGTGTAATATCCAAGCTTATCCCCATTCAGCGTGCATATAACGCAGTGAAGAATAGAAAGCACGAATTCATCAATCGTCTCACTATGGGCGTGTTAAGTGTGGAAGAGGGCAGTGTGGACATAGACGACCTCTCAAGTGACGGACTTCAACCCGGCAAAATCATCGAATACAGACAAGGTGCCACTCCACCCAAATTTCTCACCGAGACTGGTATGCCAGACATTTTCCATGAGGAAGAGGAGCAGTTGCTCGACGAATTTAGCGAGATAAGTGGTGTGACAGAACTATTGTCCAATAGATACTATTCCAAGAATTTATCTGGCACAGCCATAGAACTACTAATAGAACAAGGCGAGAATAAACTCAATATCACCTTAGATGAGATAAGGACAGCAGTCAAGCAAGTAGCCAAGCAAATACTTAGACTATACAAGCAATTCGCCGTTATGCCAAGGCTCGTCAAACTCTCTGACAATAAGAGTGTGGCATATTTCAAGAATTCCGATTTAGGACTAGATGACGTGCAGTTCGTCAGCGATAGCATACTAAATTCTTCCCTTAATAGCCAGAGAACGCAACTACTCGAACTTATAAACTCTGGCGCTCTAAAGAGAAGTGACGGCAGTATCGATGAAGAAGTTAAAAGTAAAATTTTATCACTCTTTGGTTTGCAACTAGATGAGGATAAAAAATAAAAATTATTCAAAAAATCATAAAAAAAACGGCTTTTTTTGCAAAATTTAGCACAAAAAGTCTAAAAAATATTAAAACGAGGTAAAAAATATGGAAAATATGGAACAACTAATTTCTACTCCCACCCCCAGCGCAGACGCAGATAAAGAAACTATTGAGGGACAGATGGGAATGGCTCTTGGCTCCAACACAGAGGGTGGCAAGCAAGGTGAGGACACTTCGCCCTTGCTACTTGGCAAGTTCAAGGATATAGAGGCACTAGAGAAAGCCTATGTATCCTTGCAGAGCGATTACACCAAAAAGTGTCAAATGCTGTCTCAAATGGACAAGGATTCTTCCCCCATGCAAGATAGCGAGCAAGATGTTGGAAAAGATGAGAAGAATGACAAGGTTGACTTCTCATCACTCACAAAAGAGGACAAAGAGAGCATCTTGCAGGAGTATATCTTCTCCTCCCCAGAACTGAAGGACAAATTTTTGGCAAAATACTTTGACGAGTTGTCTCTGCCCACTTCCCCTCACCTAATTTCTAGTGATAGAGGGAGTAGACCCATCACAACTCCGAGAAGCAGGCCACGAACTCTTAAAGAAGCGGGGCAAATGGCAGAAGAAGTGCTCAAAGACAAACCTAATCAACCTTGAAAAATTTTTATATAAAAAGGAAAAATATTATGGTCACATTAACTTCAGCACAGAATGCACTAAAGAGCGTGTATCTTGGAGTGCTCGCAGAGCAACTTAACATCGGCACCAACGCATTTCTGTCCAAAATCAATCAAACTAGCAAGGACGTCTATGGCAAGGAGATAATCAAACTCGCTCCATTCGGCCTAAATGGTGGCATCATGGCAGGTTCAGAGACAGGCTCTCTCCCCACTGCATCATCTCACTCTTTCTTGCAATTCAAGACAGGTCTAAAGAACCTGTATGGCACTATCTCTATCTCAGATAAAGCCATAAGAGCCAGCATGAG
>CAMYXB010000039.1 GCA_947303145.1 uncultured Clostridia bacterium
TCGGGATACCCGATTTCACTATTTAGTATTGTAAGAAAACATAGAAAGATAGTTTAGAAAGACCAAAATTTTATTTACGAGGTATATATATGAACTATGAAAATTTAATACAAAACGAAGTTGAAAGAATTTCTACAAAATACAATAAAGACTTTCTTGACTGCGAAGATTTGATTAAAATTACAGGGCTTGGCAGAGATAATGTGAGGAATCTTTTAAGAAGTGAAAACTTTCCTACAACAAAGGTTGGAAAAAGACAAGTTGTTAGTGTGCTAAATTTTGTTACTTGGCAAATGATGAACAACAAGATAAGTGAGGTGCAACATGGTTAAAAAGAAAACTATAAGCAGAACAAGAAGAGCAAATAATGAAGGATCTATATTCTTAAGAAAAGATGGAAGATGGGCAGGATACATTAGTATTGGTTATACTAAAAGTGGTAAACCTATAAGAAAATTTGCTTATGGAAAATCACAAACAGAAGTTGCAAAAAAATTAAGTGAAATAAGTGGAAGAGTAAAAAGTAATTCGTATGAACTTGTTGAAAATCATAATCTCAAGGAACTTATGTTTGATTGGTTAATGACATTCAAAAAAAGTAGTGTTACACCACGAACATTTGAAGGTATAATTCGTAATTTTAAATTACATATTGCTCCAGTAATTGGCAATATGAAAGTTTACGAAGTTGATACCTATGCAATTCAAAGAGTTGTTAATAGAATGATTGAAAGTGGACACGCAAATATAACTATAAAGAAAAACAAACATTTGCTAAGTCAGTTTTTTGAATATGCTATTGACAACAAATGGGTGCAAGTTAATCCAACATCAAAAATCAAAATTGCAAGCAGAGATAAGAAGATTTACGATGATGAACAAAACTACAAAGCAATACTCCCCGAAGTTAGAGAAAGATTTTTAACAGCATTAAATAATGATGAAGCCAATTTTATCAAGCCACTTTGCATAACACTTATATTTGCAGGACTAAGAATTGGAGAAGCTCTCGCGCTAACTTGGAATTGCGTAGATTTTGAACATAAAAAGATAAAAGTATTAAGAGCAATAACACAAGTTCCAAGATTTGATGCTGAAGGTAATGTAATAAGCCGAAAAACTGTGCTTAGCGACACGAAAACTGCTTGTAGTGTAAGAACTATACCAATTACAGATATTGTTGTTAAAACGCTAAAAGAATGGAAAGAAAAACAAACAATAAGAGAACAAACTAATCCTAATGTTACCAAAAGTTTAACTTTGCCCGGTTCTTATGTGTTTGCAAATGATGATGGCACACTTCGCACATATTCAGGTTGCAGACATATTTTTGATAGATTTAAGAAAAGAAATGGATTAAAAAATTCAGGTATTCACTTCCATTCACTTCGCCATACTTTTTCAAATATGCTTTTTGAACTCAATGAAAATCCAAAAGTAATTCAACAACTTTTAGGCCATAAAGACGTAAAAACAACAATTGGAATTTACAATAGCGTTAATAGCGATTATGTTAAGGAAGCGACAGATAAACTAAATGAAAAGATTATTGAAGATGAGTTAAAACGAGAACAAGAAGAAAAAGTGAAAATAGAAAAAGAAGAGCAAGAAAAACAGAAACAACTTTCCGATGAAGAATTTGACAGAAAGGTTGCAGAGATGCTCCGAGAACAAGAAGAACGCAAAAGAAGACGAAGAGAAAAAGATTTTGAGATGTAAATTTAATAAAAAGTGGCACTCAAGTATTGACTTTCGAAAAATTCATGATAGAATGCAAGAAAAAGGTTGGAGAAATTTTAATGTTTCTTCAACCTTTTGCATTTTAAAAGGAGATTTGATATAATATGGGTATATTAGATGACTTGATTAAAATCGATGAAAACGGGATTGTAAGTTATTCTGGATGGGTTGAATGGAAACATGTCCCAATGGGATTATTGCATTGCCCTATATGTTTAGTTTTGGACAGATGTTGGTTTAATAACATTCTAAAACCGCAATTACCACAACATGAAAAATGCCACTGCGTTGTAAATAATATCGCAAAACCCATTCCAAATGTTAATTCAAAGGCCAAATGTGATCTGAAAAAATTTACCGATTATATTTTTAGCGAAAAGTATTCTTGGAATGGAAAAAAAGATTTATTTGAGTTGCTTGGGTTTGCAAAAGAAGATTCCAAATATTTAAAGGAAGAATATGAGAAGCAGGCAGTAAACAATTATTGTAACAGTAAATATTCTCTCGGGAAATTAGATACACAAGGTCAAAGGATAAATATAGATATTAAATTTGAGAAAAATGGCAGAAAGATAACATTTACATCGGGTTGGATGGTTAGACCTAAAGGTGAAATAACAAATAATACGCCTTTAGCAGATTAAAAGGAGATAAAAATGAAATATTTAGATTTAGTTGAATTGATAAAAGAAAAACCTGCTTATACTAAAGCTGGGGTAAAAGTTGGGGATTTCGGTGCTGTTATGAGTGAAGAACCAATAAATGGGAAATGGCAAGTTGTCTTTTCAGAGTTTTATACAGGAAAAGATATTGCTGATATTATGGTTAACGAAGAGGATTTAAAAGTTCATGAAAGTGTTCCAAAAGATAAATATCCAGCAAGGAAATCATTATGAAGAAATTAGATTTAGTAAAATTAAAAAATGATAAACCCTATAAAAGTTTTCACTTGGTAAAAGATATGCACGGAATAGTTACTGAAATAAAATATGATAATGCTGATGTATTATTCTTTAATCCACAAAATATTGGTGATTATGCAATAGTTAATGTAAAACTTGTGGATTTAGAAATAGAGAAAGAAAAACTTCCAGCGAAATTTGAAAAAGAATTACTTTTAAAACTAGATGATATAATTGCAAAAGCAAAAAAGGAAATACAGCCTATTAAAATTAAAGAATATGATATGGTAGAATTGATTGTTGAAGAAGATAGATATGCCAAATTTGGAATACACAAAGGAGATAAAGGTTGTGTTATGGATAATAATGCTGTTCAAAACTATATCGAGGTAGATTTTTCTGGTATAGACAAAAATGGCGAGTTTTATGGAGATTGCATTTCTGTTAAAATTGATGATTTAAAAGTAATCAAATAATTTACTACACCTATTTACACCTAATATACACTTTTTAGGGAGTTTTTGGCAGAATTAGACCGATTTTTGATTGAAGTCAATTTTCGGTCTTTTTTATTGAATTTTTTGACACCAAATGTGCAAAAAAGGGTGTCAATTTTTGTTTTGTTAGAAAAATTTTCACATAAATTTTTGAAAAAGAAAAATCGCCAAATCCCTTTGATTTTCAGGGTTTTAGCGACCTTTTAATACTGGAGCTAATGGCGGGAATAAAAAAACTTGCGTTTTTTTGGCGTTCGCTTTTTTATACAAAAAAAGCTCGGCATCTGGACCACTTCGGGTCCGATGCAAAACTGAAGTTTTGCCCTTGCCTGTCGGCAAGTCTCCCGCCATATATATTGCACATTTTCAAAAAAAAGAATAAAGTCTTTTGGCTTTATTCTCTCTTTTTATGGAGCTAATGGCGGGAATAACAAACTGACGTTTGTTGGCGTTCGCTTCGCTCGGCAACGGCCTGTCCGATTCAACACCTATCGGTGTTATTTTGCTTGATGCAAAATCCGCCAACCGCATAAAAAAATACAACTTGCGTTGTATTATTTTCTGGAGCTAATGGCGGGAATCGGACCCGCGACCCCGTCCTTACCAAGGACGTGCTCTACCCCTGAGCCACATTAGCATCGCTTCTCATTTTAATATAAAGAGAAACAATTGTCAACTCTTTTTCATTTTTTATATTGGCTATTTTTATATTTTTCTGCTTTTTGGGGCATTAAAATTTTTTGGTAATTTTCCCTCTTGTTTCACAATCGGCTCACATAAAACATAAATTGTATTAGAAAAAATGGAGAAAGCGTGTGAAAGAGATAAAAGATTTGGTCAATATTGAGGATAGCGTCACAATTGGGGAGAATGTGAAGATTTATCCTCCGTGCATCATTGGTGGGGATAGCGTCATAGAAGATGGCGCCACTATTTATCCCAACTGCTACATATTAGACAGCCATATTGCAAAAAATGTTTGCATCTATCACGGCAATTTTTTAGAAAAAGCCGTTATAGGGGAGAGAAGCATACTTTTCCCCAACAATTTTATTAAAGATAGCGAAGTGGCAGAAGGAGTGAGGGTGAGTTTTAGTCACATAGAAGGGGCGGAGATTGAGAGAGGAGCGAGCATAGGGCCTTTTGCTAGACTGAGGACAGGAGCCAAAGTGGGCGAGGGGTGCAAGGTGGGAGATTTCGTTGAGATTAAAAATTCCACACTTGGCAGTGAGAGCAAGGCGAGCCACTTATCTTACATAGGCGATTGCAGTATAGGCAGGGGGTGCAACATAGGTTGCGGGGCGATATTCGTCAACTATGACGGCAAGAGAAAATGGCGGACTAATGTGGGGGATAATTGCTTTATAGGTAGCAACTGCAATATTATCTCCCCAGTCGAGATAGAGAAGAATAGTTATATCTGCGCTGGCACCACCATCACTGAAAAGGTGGAAGAGGGCGACTTTGTTATCGGCAGGAAGCGGGCTGTGGTGAAGAAGAAAAGAGCATATGATTATCTAAAGGAGAGAGTGTAAATGGCAAGATACTTTGGCACAGACGGGATAAGGGGAATATTTGGCGAAGATATGAATATGGACATCGCTCTAAGGTGTGGCAATGCCTTGTCTTGCAAGAAAGAGCACACGAAGATTGTCATCGGCAGAGACACGAGAGGCAGTGGAGACTATCTCACGCACGCCCTAAGTTGCGGGGTAATGATGGCTGGTGGCGATGTGGTGGATATGGGCATAGCACCTACGAGCAGTGTGGCATACATTGCTAGAAAATATGGCTATGACTATGGCGTAGTCATTAGTGCATCGCACAATCCAGCGAAGTATAACGGGATAAAAGTATTCGACAGCACAGGGCATAAATTGTTAGACAAGGAAGAATATGAGATAGAAAATCTCATGTCTGGTCCACTTAAAACTAGGTCAGTAGGGAGATATTGTCACAAGGAAGAATTGGTGGGGGAATATGTAGAATTCCTGCTCTCTTGCACAGATAAAAGTTTGACTGGGTATAAAGTGGTGCTAGATTGCGCCAATGGGGCGTGCTATGACGTAGCACCTAAGGTGTTCTCGTCTCTTGGGGCGGAAGTCGTGGCGATTAACACAAGAAGTGACGGGGAGAGCATCAATAGCCATTGTGGAGCCACAGACCTAGAAGATGTCAAAAAATCTGTGGCAAAGTTTGGAGCGGATGTTGGGCTGGCGTTCGATGGGGACGGAGATAGGCTCATGGCAGTCACTCATGATGGGAAGGTGCTAGACGGAGATATTTTGCTGTATCTTTTCACCATGTATCTTAAAGAAAAGAGAGAACTCAGGGAGAATGTAAGCGTAGGCACTGTGCAGACCAATATGGCTGTGGAGGTGGAACTTAAAAGGCGGGCCATCGGCTTTGTCAGGACAGATGTGGGGGATAAATATATATCTAGGGCTATGGGGGATAGATTGTCCATAGGTGCAGAGCAGGCAGGACATATTATCCTTGGCAATCTGCACACCACTGGGGACGGCATTCTCTCTGCCATAAAATTGTGTGAAATATTGTGCGAAAAAGGCAGAGACTTCCTCTCCTCGTATAACTTCCAGTTATATCCACAAGCCAATATGTCTATTGAAGTGAAAGATAAGGAGAGAATAATGGAAGATGAGAACATCCAAAGTCTTATCTCAAAATTTTCTCTTATACTAAAAGATAGAGGTAGAGTGCTGGTCCGTCCGTCTGGCACAGAAAGGAAGATAAGGATAATGGTGGAGTGTCTATCACTAGACGAGGCGGAGGAGATGGCCAGCAGACTATCCAGTGTCGTGCGTGAGATAGACAAGGGACTTTGAGATGTGTGGGATAGCGGGATATGTGGGAGATGACAATGCCATCTCCCGACTATACACTATGCTGGAAAAATTGGAATACAGAGGATATGACTCGTCTGGCATAGGATATATATGCAATGGGGGCATAGCATGTCTCAAGCAAGTGGGAGAGGTGAGCTGTCTATCTCCACTCATCATGGGCAAAAGTTCACATTGTGGCATAGCACATACTAGGTGGGCTACACATGGCAAGCCCAGCGAAGTCAACGCTCACCCACATCTTTCTTTTGATAAAAAATGGGCTGTAGTGCACAATGGAATAGTAGAGAATGCGACATATCTTAAGGAAAAATATCTAGGGGATATTGTGCCTGTCAGCGAGACAGACACGGAGATAATATCTCATCTGTTGTCTATCTTTTGCCCAGATGGAGATATATCTTCATTCATATCCGCCATATCCTGTCTATCTGGCTCTTATGCGATATGCTCTGTCCATGAAAATATGCAAAGACTTTTCTTAACCAAAAAGCATTGCCCGTTATTTGTGGCGATAGGTAGATGTGAGAGTGCTGTAAGTAGCGACATATCTTGCCTTGCGGATAGATTCGACAGATTTTACGAACTGTTAGATGGCGAATATGCTGTAGTGGAGAGTGGCAGAGTCACTTTTTATAATAGCCATGGCAAAATTATCCATAAAGATAGCCAAAAGATGTGCAAGAATACATCCGTTGTAGATAAGTGTGGCTATATTCATTTTATGCTCAAAGAGATTGAAGAAGAGGAAGATGTCCTAGAGCGATTGTATAGCATATATGACGCAGAGAGATTGAGACAAGAATTGATAGACATTGATTTTGATAGAATAGACAGGATAATGCTCGTTGGCTGTGGCACTGCATATCATGCATGTATGTATGGAGCCACGATGCTCTCTTGGCACACGCACATCACCTCCACTGCACATATTGCCAGCGAATTTATCTATTCTCGCCCAGATTTAGATGACAGGACTCTCGTTATAGCGGTAAGTCAAAGCGGAGAGACAGCAGACACCATATCCAGTATAGAATTGGCAAGGAAGAAGGGGTGTGCCACTCTCGCCATTACTAATTGCACATCGAGCCCACTTTCTCGACTTTGCCATGCCACACTTGATATACATTGTGGGAAGGAGATAGCAGTGGCATCTACCAAGGCATACAATGCCATGCTCCAAGTTATGTATTTTCTCTCCCACTATTTGTCTAAAACCCCATATCTACCCTTATGCCATGAATATTTTGACAAAGCCATATATGATGATGTAGACAAGGTGTCTATGCTACTCAAAGATAAACGTGAGTTATTTATACTTGGTAGAAATCTAGACTACATCACAGCCATGGAATCTGCACTCAAGATAAAGGAAATAGCATACATCTTTGCTTCGCCTCACCCAACAGGAGAGTTGAAATATGGCTTTATTGCACTTATAGATAGCGACAGCGTCTGCGTGGTGTTCGCTTTTGACGATGCTCTTCTCCCCAAGACGTTGCTCGGCATAGAGGAGATAATGTCACGAGGTGGGAGCGTCATTCTCATCACTTGCCTAGAGATTCCTAGGAATATACAGGATAGACTGATGTGTCTCATCTCGCTCCCCGTTATAGGGACGGAGTTGTCTCCCATATATTCCATAATTTTCTGGCAAAAGGTGTCATATAGAGTGTCCATTCTCCGTGGCAACAATCCAGATAAGCCTCGCAACCTCGCCAAGTCCGTCACCGTGGAATAAGATATGCCCTTTGTCGGCAGGGTGACATGTATATATTTGTCATCGTCCGATGACAGGCAGGGGGCATGAGATAATTTGTTGTTGCGTTAGCAAATGGTGGGGGTAGATATGAAAAAAGAACTTGCAGAAAAAGCAAGTTCTTTTATGTATAATAAATGGGGGAAGATTATTCTTCTTTGTTTTCTTCGTTTTCTTCTTTAACTTCTATGACTTCTTCGCTGGCAGGCTGAGGGATAGAATTCTTGCTACCTATGGCTACCAAGGCGAAAATTCCGCCTAGAAGATAGAAAATGTCGAAACTCAACGCACCAATTACTATCATGGCGATATGCAGGCCTTGTTTAGTAGAGCCTTCATCTAGAGCCTTCTTGGCTTTGCTGATTAAGACAATGAGGGCGATGTATACGATTATCAAAACGATGCTAAGTATTAGAGTATATTGTCCCAAAAATTTGATATATTCCACACTTTCGACTGTGCCAGCAGGCAACTGGTCATAAATCATCTGGGCATTATTCATCATAATTACTCCAAGTATAATACCAAAGACCATCATGACTAGGCTAATGATTGTGAAAACCTTGCCTATAATATACATTATCTTTGCACTTTTCTCCATTTTTTCTCCTCCTTTATTAAAATTCTATTTAAATTATAACACAATTAGAATATCCAATGCAATAATTTTTATTATACTTGAATTTTTTCCTCTTTTGTCGAAGGGGCAGAGCTCTTTATCTTTATTTCACTTATTGC
>CAMYXB010000040.1 GCA_947303145.1 uncultured Clostridia bacterium
AAGATATACAAAAGCCCAAGTGAAACTCCCTGTGCTTTGATAAATAATCAGCGCAATAAAGGCGCCAATTATGCTCGTGGCTATCTTCGACATTATTTGATAGAAATTAAGCAGTTTTAGTTGCATATCTAGTATATTTTACTATCAACTCTCCTTTTTTGCAAATAGATATTTTTCAATTATTCTCCCACTCAAAAAAACACTTTATTTTGACTGAAAAATGTAGTAGAATAAAATAGGTAGAATATCATTTCAAAGGAGTAAAAAATATGGGACTTTTCAATTTCGTTAAATCTCAATTGCTGAAAAATATAGACTATCTCGACCCTACTCAAAATACTATCATGTATAAATTCCCCATGAATGGCAGGGAGATTATGTTGGGGTCTAAACTCACTGTGAGAGAGTCTCAAGTGGCCATTTTCATGGTCAAGGGCAAGATAGCCGATGTATTTGGCCCGGGGATACATACACTGGTAGTGAACAATCTTCCCCTCATCTCCTCACTTCTCGCATGGCCAAGAGGGTTCAAACAGCCATTTACTGCAGACGTGTTCTTCATCAACACCAAGCAATTCACCAATCAAAAGTGGGGCACCACCAATCCTATCACCATGAGAGACAAGGATTTTGGCTCCATTAGGATAAAGAGTTATGGCACTTTTGCTTTCAAAGTAAAGGAGCCTGTCACCTTCCTCAAGGAACTTTTTGGCACCAATAGTGAATTTACCACAGAAAGCATAGCTGGTTATCTCAAGAGTATTCTCGTCTCTGGCATAAGTGACACCATAGCAGAGAGCAAAATCTCCGCCCTGGATCTTGCCAGCAATCAAATAGAATTTACCTCACTTGCTATCAAGCAAATTGCTGGGCAATTCGATGCCTTGGGGCTACTGCTGACCAATCTTGTTATAGAGAATATCTCTTTCCCAGAGCAAGTGGAAAAGGCCATTGACACGCAGAGTTCCATGGGTGTGCTTCGCAATGATATGGACACATATATCAAGTATAAGTCAGCCGAGGCCATAGGCGATGCTGCCAAGAATCCCGGCATAGCAGGACTGGGCACGCAGATAGGTGCAGGCATGGCTCTAGGCGAGATAGTGAGAGATGCCATAAAGGGTGGGAAAAACACTAAAGAGGAAGAATCTCCTAAGGGAGAGATCAAGTTTTGCTCTGAGTGTGGAGCGAAGAACACCTCATCTGCCAAGTTTTGCACAGAGTGTGGCAAAAAATTCGAAGATAGCACCACAAGTGTCTGCTCAAAGTGTGGCGCTAGTGTGAAAAAAGGCGCCAAATTCTGCCCAGAGTGTGGGAATAAATTGTAAAAATAGGAAGAGATTAGCCACAATACTTCGTGTCTCACAATGACATTATAGCAAGAAGCGATGTAGCAATCTCGCCCTATTTTTATTACAACATTTTTTAAGGAGTTAATTATGGATATAACGAAGACGATTAGCCTAGAATTTAATATACGTCAGGACTATGCACAGAATATTATAGACTTATTGGACGAGGGTGGCACTGTGCCTTTTATCGCTAGATATAGGAAGGAGATGCATGGCAGTCTAGACGACCAAGTCATAAGAGCCATAGCAGACAGACTGGAATATCTGAGGAATTTTGACAAAAGGCGAGAGGAGATAGACCGCCTTATCACCGAGCAGGGCAATATGACAGATGAGATAAAGAGGAAACTAGAAAATGCCCTCACCCTCACAGAACTGGAGGATATATACAGGCCATTTAGACCAAAGAGGCAGACACGTGCTACTGTGGCTATAGCCAAGGGACTGCAACCTCTGGCAGAGATTATCTATGCCCAAAAGTATGTGGGCGAACTGGAGGAAATGGCTAAGGAATATCTAAGTGAAGAAAAAGGCGTAAAAGACACCTCCGAAGCCCTCGCTGGCGCTAGTGACATTATCGCAGAAAAAGTGAGCGATGATGACCAGATAAGGAAAATTTTGAGAGAATTTTTAGAAAAAAGTGCCATAATGACCACCTCTCTCAAAGAGGCAGAAAACAGCGGGACATACTCCATGTATGCCTCGTTTAAGGAGCCAGTCAAGACTCTGCCTAGCCACAGAGTGCTGGCTATCAATCGTGGTGAAAAGGAAGATTGCCTCAAGGTAGACATTGAAGTAAATAATGACAAATGCCTTGAACTAATATCTAGTGAAGTCCTCGTCAAAGACGGCGCTTATACAGAATTTATCCTCTCCTCCATTAGTGATGGATATGAGAGACTGCTCCTGCCATCACTTATTAGAGAACTAAGAGCATCTCTTACAGATATGGCCAGTGAACAGGCTATAAAGATGTTCGAAGTCAACCTCAAGCCATTACTTATGCAACCACCTCTCAAGGACAAGGTTATATTAGGACTTGATCCTGCATACAGGACGGGGTGCAAAGTAGCAGTCATTGACAAAAACGGGAATGTCATAGACAAAACTGTTATTTACCCCACTCCTCCTCACAATCAAATAGAAAAGAGCGAGGAGATTATCTCCTCACTTGTGATGAAGCACAAAGTGGACGCCATCTCCATAGGCAATGGCACAGCCAGCAGAGAGAGTGAGAAGTTCGTCAGTGACCTTATTAAGAAATTGCCCAGAAAAGTGGAATATATGGTGGTGAATGAGGCGGGTGCCAGCGTGTATAGCGCCAGCAAACTGGGTGCGGAGGAGTTCCCTGACTATGACCTCACTCTCAGGAGCGCTGTGTCCATAGCACGCAGACTGCAAGATCCGCTGGCAGAACTTATCAAAATTGATGTCAAGTCTATCGGTGTGGGGCAATATCAGCACGATATGCCTCAAAAGAGACTGACTACAGTGCTCGATGGCGTGGTGGAAGACTGCGTCAACGCTGTGGGTGTGGACGTCAACACCGCCAGTTATAAACTCCTTGAGCACGTATCAGGCCTTAATGCCTCTATCGCCAAAAATATCGTAGACTATAGAGCAAAGAATGGCAATTTCACCGAGAGGGGCGAACTCTTGTCTGTCAGCAAACTAGGAGCCAAGGCGTATGAACAATGTGCAGGTTTTTTGCGCATTGTGGGTGAGAAAAATATCCTAGACAACACTGGTGTCCACCCAGAGAGTTATAAAGCTGTGGAAAAATTGCTAAAACTATTTGGTCTATCCACAGAAGACATCAAGGATAGCGAGAGTATGTCCTCTCTCCCTTCCATGATTAGACTCAAAGGCGAGGAAAAGGTGGCGGAAGAGATAGGTGTGGGCGTGCCAACACTAGAAGATATTGTAAAGGAACTGTTAAAGCCCGGTCGTGACGTGCGTGATGACCTGCCCCGCCCCATACTCCGTAGTGACGTCATGTCCATAGAGGATCTCAAAGTGGGTATGGTGATGCGTGGCACAGTGAGGAATGTCATAGATTTTGGTGCATTCGTGGATATTGGCGTGCATCAAGACGGCCTAGTGCATATATCCGAGATTTGCGACAGATACATCAAACACCCCAGTGAAGAACTCTCCGTAGGGCAAGTGGTGAGGGTTAAAATCATATCTATTGACCTAGATAAAAATCGCATCGGCCTCTCCATCAAGCGTGCCACCAGTGACGATGACGAAATAGAAGAAATAGGCTAAATCTAAATAGTATCAGCCACAAAAAGCCTTTTGTGATATAATTTACTAGGAGAAAAATCTATGTCAAATATCAAAGTCTTTGAGAATAAGAAAATAAGAACGCAGTGGAGCAAAGAGGAAGAAGATTGGTATTTTTCCGTTGTAGACATTGTCGAAGTTTTAACAGATAGCAAGGACTATCAAACAGCGAGAAAATATTGGAATAAATTAAAGCAGAGATTGAAGGAAGAAGGGAGTGAACTGGTGACAAATTGTCACCAGTTGAAATTGGTCGCAGAAGATGGCAAGTTGAGAGCAACAGACGTCCTTAATACGAAGGGCATACTTCGCCTAGTGCAGTCTATCCCCAGCAAAAAGGCAGAGCCCTTCAAAGTGTGGCTGGCGCAGGTGGGAGCCGAGAGATTGGACGAAATAGTCGACCCGCAGAAAGCCATCGACAGAGCAGTCGAGACATACAGACAAAAGGGCTATCCAGAGGAGTGGATAACTCAAAGAATGATGACCATCAAGATGCGCAAAGAACTCACTGACGAGTGGCAGAATCGTGGCATAACACAAGACAAGGAATATGCCATACTCACCAATGAGATGACAATGGCATGGTCAGGACTGAGCATAAGAGAATATAAAGAACTGAAAGGCATCAAAAAAGAAAACCTCAGAGATAATATATCAAATGATATAATTTGCTCGTTTCGCAAGTTGCAAAATAAATTTTGCAATTTTCTCAACTTCGCTAAATTATGACTAATATCGAACTCGTCCTCAACATGCTCGCAGAAGTCACAACCACAGCCCTATCCAGACAAGAAAAACCCAAGACATTCGATGAAAGCAAGAAGATAGCCTCTCGTGGTGGCAAGGTAGCCAAGACTGCCAGACAAGAGTATGAGAAGCAACTCGGTCAAAACATAATCACCCCACTCAACGCAGACAACAAGCCTCTCCTCGAAGTCAAAAACAACGAAGATAAATAAAAATATTAGACGAAAAATATATTAGAAAAAGACAATAGAAAATTGTATTACAAAAATATATTACAAAAAAAGAGCAAAATTAATTGCTCTATTTTTTGTGTAAATTAAATCTCATTAAAGATCTAATACAGTAAACGTAAATGAATGTGTGGGATTAGATGGATCAATTCTTAATCTAACAGAATATACATATAAATTTTGATAAGTATCTAGGGGAGTAAAAAATCCAATATATGACACACTAATGCCATCTATATCAGCTGGCCTATCATCTCTCTCCGCTAACAATATCGAAATTACTTCCGCTGTGGTGGTGAAAGAGGCAGAGCCCCCACTTCCTATCGTTCCTCCAGATATTTCATCTGTCAAATCTTCTATCTTCTTGGTTTCATCGGCAGGGCGATGAAGTTCTGCATAAATAGCATATGCTTCTTCAGAACTATCTTCCCATATTTCAAAAGCAGCACAGTTGGAACCACTATCAATACTCGTGAAGTTAATTGTCACTGTATAGTTTTGCACTGGTGGTGTCACGCTATCACTACACCTCACGCTCCAGTTGAATGAGGGGTTGAAAGTGACAGGCAGTGTGAGGTCGTATACCTCTAGTAGAATGTAGTAGTATTTGACACTATTGCCAGATGTGGCTCCAGATGTCCCACCTGCGACTATGAAGTCATTGGTAAATGTAGATGTGCCAGTGACACTGTCTTTGAAGGTGTCTAAATCTGCCTCTGTGTATAAAGTTGTGCTAGAGGCATATTTTATTGTTTTCAAATTGGTAGGTGTTGGTGTGATATTCAGACTTACTTCCATACCAAACGCACCAGAAGAGGCAGTGTTGACGAACTTGTATGTAAACAATACATAAGGGTGCTCTGATGTAAGAACTGCTTTGTTTTCAGCTTCTGTGTTGGATATTTTCAGAGTTTTCTCTACAGATGTCTCTGTAGCAGAGAATGACACAGTGTTGCCTCCCTGACTATTCACCATGGCAGTTCTACTGCCACCATCCACGTGATACCAGCCCTGTGCCTCGAAGTTTACATTCTGTCCACTGAATGTGACAGATAGCGAAGACGTGGCTGTTTGTTGCTGTGCTGAGTGGACGAATATCGCCCCACTGACCATCAGCATAACCAGCGACAACATGAATGCCATGCTACTGAATAGTTTTCTCTTTCTTAGTTTCATATTCGACAACCTCTCTTTTATTATTGTGATTATAACACCTTGTTTTATTCTCAATAATAATTCAAAATTTTACTCTTTCCTTATTATTTTTTTTCATTATATCTCTTACATTTGTAAGAAGTCAAGCAATTTTCTTACATTTGTGAGAAGTTTTCTTTTATGAATTATGAGAATAAATTTAAGGATATTTTGAGGGACCTGAGGTGCGAGAGGGGACTGGGACAAGTGCAACTGGCCAAAGCCCTGCAAGTGAGCAAGGGTATAATCAGTCTGTGGGAGAATGGACTGAGGGAGCCGAATATGTATTCTCTCATACAACTCGCCATATTTTTCAACATCTCCATAGACGAACTAGTAGGACTAAGATAAAAATATATATTTGTTGTCCCATAGTATAAAAGTAGATATATTTTTGTTGTCCTATTATTTTTTAATAATATAAGAGAATATATATTTCCATTATCTTCCTAATATAGTAGGGAGAGAATATTAAGTAGTGTCTTACTATGCTCCTTTTTTTGTGTTCACTCTTCTCGGTAGCAGGTAGACATTAAATATCTGTTGCCATGAGCGAAGTGTAGCAATCTCGTCCTATTATATCTAGAATTAAATCTTTTTAATATATTTTTCATATTTTTTTCTCACAACTGTGGCACTAAAGTTTGAAAAGTAAAAAAGTGTCAGTTAAAATGAAATTATTCTATAACAAGGAGGAAAAAATGGAAAAAATAGAAGAACTATTCAATCAAGTATATCTATTGAAACTAGACTTGAACGAACTGAGGACTTTGGTGAGTAGTCTTGAGGACGGGGCACAGATGACGGATATATTGAGCAGAATTTCCACACTGGAGACCTCTGCTAGTAGCATAGCATCGTCCATCACTGCGCTCACCTCTCTAGTGAATTCGCACACGACCACGTTGTCGGAACTATCGTCTCTATCAAGCACAGTTGCACAAAATACCAGTGACATAAATAGCAACTCACAGGCTATATCTAGCATGACTCAAACTCTATCGTCTCTATCAAGCACAGTTGCACAAAATACCAGTGACATAAATAGCAACTCACAGGCTATATCTAGCATGACTCAAACTCTATCGTCTCTATCAAGCACAGTCTCTCAAAATATCGATGACATAGAGAACAATGCGCAGAATATATCTGCTACTGCGAGTTCTCTGTCTAGTCTTAGGTCAGTGGTGGCATCTTATGACGAGCGAATAACGAACAACAGACTAGGTGTGGAGGGGTTATCTTCTAGGGTGACAGCCTTAGAGACAGCCTCGCAGACTGCGGACTCCAGTATAAATTCGCTGTTTGGATTGGTGACAGGGCTGTTATCCAGTGTGGCGAGCATAGAGAGCAGACTCTCCTCGGCAGAAAGTGGTGTCTCTACCAATGCGAGTGACATCTCCTCTCTGGATACTAGAGTGACGACTGCGGAGGGAGACATTCAGGACAATGCCAGTGACATAGCCACCGCCAATGGTGCACTATCCACACTTCAAGATGACGTGACTGCCCTTGAGAACAAGACACAATATGTCAGTGCCAAGAATTTCGTGGTCAATCCTGCCTTCCATGTCAACACTGCAGGTCATACCAGTTATTCCACCACAGGAACGGAAATCGTGTATGTGGACAACTGGAGAATGGGCACGAGCAATGGACAAGTGACTTATACCTATGAGGGCAACCATGTCATAGGAGCGGGGGGATATATCAAGCAGAACTTCGAACTCGACAGAATAAAGGCTTTCTGTGGCAAAACCTGTTTACTCACCATTTGCACCAGTGGGGTAATATCTTCTGGAGTAAATCTCGTTGCCAAGACCGTAGCTGGCTCCAACAACACAGTGACGACCAAGACTGCGGACATCTCTGGCAGAGGGAGCAACAGACTCACATCTATGACTGTGCCTGTGACACTTCTGTGCAAGGCACTAGAAATATCCGTGCAAAATACTTCCAACTCTTCCGCCACCTGCAATATAAAGTGGCTCAAACTGGAGATGGGCACCAACTACACCACCTTCCTCACCCCAGTCGACAGAGAAGAAAAATATTCCTGCTGCGAAAGTGGCTAAAGATAGGTTTGTGAATAGAAAAAATATAGGGAAAACGATTATATTTCTCCCTATATTTTTTTATATTTTATATTTTTCTTAAATGGTAAAAAAATAACAAGGAAGTAGAAACGACCTTGTTATTTAGGATATTACACGTCGAGAAGTCTGCAGATTCGCTTCTTCCAAACCATGTAAACTATGTCAAGTATCCATACGATAGTGAAGCCGAACAAAATCCTGATAAGTCCAGCCACTATCTTGCCCTCTTGGAATCTCACCACTGCACCAAGTATCCATGATGTGACAGGGATAATGGCGAGGATAAGGCTGACGATGTAAGAGAGACCTAGGTAATCAGATTTCTTTGCCATAATTATTACTCCTTTTTACTATAAATACTACTTCAATTATACATTTATTCCAATTATTTGTCAATTTGTTTATTATTACATTTTCAAAATTTTATGATACATGCAATATGTAAAGTGGACAAGATTGCCACAGCGTTCGCTATCGCTCGGCAGTGTAAGAATAAACAATATATATATGTCACCCTGAGCAAAGTGTAGAGCGAATACAGAGATTTATCATGTCACCCTGAGCGGAGTGTAGCA
>CAMYXB010000041.1 GCA_947303145.1 uncultured Clostridia bacterium
ATTATCTTGTTCTCTATACCCGTCACCACATCAAGATTGTTTAGTCCAATATCTACATCAACTAAAACAACCCTCTTGCCTAGCCTCGCCAAGCACATACCTAAATTGGCTGTAATAGTGGTCTTACCTACGCCACCTTTTCCACTCGTTAAAACAATCTTTCTAGCCACAACTGATCCCCTTTTTGACCAATTTTATGCAAAAATAAAAAAAAGTAAAGTCATACCGACTTTACTTATGTTCATTTGACAAAATTAGTTTTCTTCTACCACTTTTTGCAACAGATTATAATTCGCAAGCAGTTTCTCACTACCTAGAAGCGGGACAATCTGCGAGTCAAAACTAGTGAAAACAGATACGTTGAGAATTTTCTTAAAAAATTGTTCCACGCCTGCAATTAGAGAGCCTCCTCCAATGAGAATGATACCCTCATGTACGATGTCTTGAGCCACCTCTTGACTGCAACTATTGAAAAAAGCCTGCATAGTCTGCACTATCTTAAAGTAATTGTCACAAATAGGTGTAAAAATGTCTTGAGAAGAGATAATAACATTGAGTTGTCCATTGGCACTACTATCCTGCACCACCACTTCCATACTACTAGTATCTGTTTCATACAGACTGCCTATCTCTTGCTTTAATTTGCAAGCAGTGTTCATACTGAGGATATATCCCTTACTCCTTTGCAAATGCTCGACTATGGCTCTATCTACCAGATTGCCCCCCACATTGATACTGCAGGCGTTGACTATCTTGCCATCAATCACCACAGCCATCTCTGTTTTGCCACCACCAATATTGACTATCATGTTGGTCTTGCTATTGCTTACCATACGAAAGTCGAGCAGTCCTGCACAACTCATGGAGTAGACAAAATCTATCTTGGAAAAACCTATAGCGTAGAATACGCTTCTGTAATTCTCATATTCTTCTTCACTAAGACCGATAGGAAGCAAGACGATTACCTTGATAGACGGCTTTACTATGCGATAATGAGCCACTTTAGACAAAAAATATGAAAGTAGTTTTTGGCACAACTCTACATTCTTGACAATACCCTCGACTACTGGCCTGACGAACACCTCGTCTTCACTAGACTTGCCATACATTCGTTCGGCTTCCATGCCCATTTTAATTACTCTCATATTTTTGCCAGAAGTCTCCATGAGAGCCAAAGTCGCCTCTCTAAGCACTACGCCTACATTCTTCTTGTATATGCTAGTGTAGCAACTTCCCATATCAATACATAATTCATATGATGCCATAATAATGTTCCTTTCGCAATTCTACATACAAATTATAACAAAAAAGACAAAAAAAGACAATATTTTTCAAAAAAATATAATTGCCGAAAAAAAATCAACAATTATATTTTATTTCCGATTACAACACTTCAAGAGCTTTGCCAAATACTTTCTTAAAATCTGGCACAGACTTTTGAGTCTCTCTTATCTCCTCATCAGCAGGCATTGTGGATATAGTTTTCATGATGACAGAGTCTCCAAGAATGTCGCAGCTGACGTCCTGCACCACATTCCTATGAGTCCTATCCAGAGCTTCAGCCATTCTCACAATGAGAGCTATTTTCTTGACCGCGTCTAGGTCTTCTTCCTGCATTATATCTTTATATCTTATCCATTCGGCTAGATTAAAGTCCATGGTAGCCTGATTGGCACTGGCAAATGCCGCCAGAGCGAGCTCTCTATGTGAGGCGCCCATTATATCGCTGTTCAAAATTATATCAAAGCTATTTCTTTCATGATCGAAGAATTTTATCCTCTGTCCGCTATCGTGCATATTAGCCGCTATGCGCACTACTTTTGTATAATTCCTTTGCAATTTGTGCAAAACCTTAAGTTGTCTAAACAATACAACTGCAAGGTGTGCCACTTGAGTAGAATTGCTATCCTCGTCATCATAAAAGATATGGTTAGTCTCAAGGCTCAATCCCAACATATCTGCTGGCCTATCTGCACTCGATGGAACTATAGTGCCATTTAACAACCCCTCTGTCATACCCTTTGAAGAAATAGTGATATTGGGCAGATTCACTCGCTCCTGCAATGCCTTTAGCATGCATATGCCACTGGCCAGCAGATCCGACCTGTCCATAGATGTCCCTTTTATCTTCTTATTCTTATTTACTTCAAGTGAAGAAATAAGCTTGTATACATCTCCCAGCTGCTCCGCACTCATCATATAGTTGTGATTGATGTCCATAGGATATTTTCTAAGTTTTCTGGATAAAAGAGCGGTATCTTCACATACATTGCCATAACCAATCAAGCCAAAATCTCCTTCAACAGAGTTTAGCCAGTCTATTCTATCTATCTCTTCCCTAAACTTCCTCACCATTTTCTCGCATGCCACAGATGTCACAGTCTCTTCTTCTAGAGTCTTGGCTATTGCATATGTGCCAAATGGGATTACAGCAGAATTGATGACACTCCTTCTGTTATATTGCAATAGACTCACAGAGTCTCCGCTAATGTGAACCACCAAACCCTTGGGAATATCTATAGAATTGATAATACCACTATAAAGAGCAGATAATTCGTCTTCTTGCGTCATCGCTCTCATCTTAAGCCCACATACAGTGTAAACCTCATCTACAAAACTGCGGTAATTCTTGAGCGACTTGACAGCGCTGGAGGCCACACTAATAATGCTGGTCACCTTATTGACATCACATATGACTCTATACATCTTCAGTATCTCGATGCATTCTTTAGTATTAGCGATGGTAAGTAGACTATCTTCCTCATTATAGACTTCCGCCAATTTCAACGGCTCATTTATCTGCCTAAATATAACATAATGCCCCTCTTGTGTATACTTGGCAAGGGTCAATTCTATTCCATTACTACATAATTTTATTACTGCTATTTTATCCAAAATTTCACCTCTAATATACCTAACAGAAAGACTAATCTCTCTTTATTTTAATCGCACCTACTGGGCATATACTCTCGCATGTGCCACATTTAATGCAAACATTCTCGTCAATATGTGACTTGCCCTCTACCATGGATATAGCACCCACTGGGCAAATACTGACGCAGGCTGTGCAACTGATACATTTATCTCTATCTACCATAATCCACCTACTTTACAATTACATGCATCATTTTACATGAATTGTGCCTGTTTGTAAAGCAAAATTTTATATCAGTTTACACAATGTCTCTCATCATTCAATTTGATTTACTATTTTTATTCTTAATTAAGTTTTTTCTAATGAAAAGGCAGGTCTCAATCAAAGCAACCGCTATAAGAAATATACCAAAAAAAATCTTGAGTGAAGCACTATCCAAGTCCTTAACAAAAAGAGATGAGATAAAAGAAGCCACACCACCCAATAAACCTAAAATTATGGCAGAAAAAATGTCTATATATTGCTTTTGACTTTCGGTGATAAGTAAAAAAACGACCATTATAACAAAAACAAATATATTGATGACTTGAGCCTCTTTCTGCTCTATGCCAAGCAAAGATAATAGGGGTATAAGCACCACACCTCCTCCCAAGCCCATGCTTGACAGAACTCCAGACACTAAGCCAATAATAATAAAAAGCATTTTCTTCTCCAAATCCTATAAAAACATCTTTATCCCACTAAAAAGCAACACAATAATGAGCAGTATGTTGAGCAACTTGGGGGATATTTTCTTTAATACAAATGAGCCAATTATTGAGCCTATCACGCTCCCAACTGCTACAATCAAGACAACAAAAATATTGAAAGAAATAGATGTGCAATAAGAAATAAGTGTGGGTAGACTAATAATACCCATGGCTGGTATTGTGGTGGAGTGAGCCACTTTATCATCGGTCTTTAGCACAAACTTTAACAGCAAAATCCCCAGTAGTCCTCCTCCTCCACCAAAAAGTCCATTGATTACACCAATAAATAGTGCACTCACAAGAAATATCGCTAATCTTACACCATTCTTCACTCTTTTATTATGTCTTTAAGATAGTAAAATATTTAATTTTGCATCTATAAATTGTTATACTTTAGAAATTTTGGAGAATAATCTATATGGCAAATTCCTTGTTATTCAAAATATTGCTAAGAAAATGTTTTTTTTGATTGCATTTTTGGACGAGTTATTATATAATGCAGTAGTTAGCCATTTTTTTGGAAAAACAATCTATTATATTATAAGGACTATGTTATGAATAAACTATCTATCAACTTAAGAAAGACATTTTTGACTATCATGCTTTTAGTGGCACTCCTTATGTGCTCTATCATTGGCATAATGTCTGGCATGTCAGTCGCTCATGCATACACATACAGCAAAACCAGCACTGTAAGTGTGGATAATGGCGATTTTACAGAATATGTTGTGATGGAAACTGGCACACCATATTCTATAACAGACAAACACTGGACTCTCACCACCACTGGAGGCGTAGTAGGAGGAGTTATAGACACTTCCGACTCTACATTTGACAGCAACAACAAATTTGGCCTTTCTGCCAATCCTCGTATAGATGAGTCTATCAAGACCCCTGACAATTATGTCCTGATGTTTAGGGCTTCCACTTTCGGCATAGGCAAGGCTAAGAGTGAGAGTGTCACCATTTCTTCAGATACTTTCTATGATGTCTCCATTCGTGCCAAGAACGCCAATGGCGGACAAGGATACATTGTATTCAACCTAGACGGAGAGGACTATTCTCTACCAGTGGTCACAAGCGAGTGGAACACCTATCATCTGCTAGTCGCTACAGATATTTACAATTCATCATCGCTCAACCTGTCATTATATCTCAATAAGAATAGTGCACAATCCACTGGAGAGACTTTCTTCGACCATATTGAAATCAATGAAATATCCCATCTTGACTTCTATTCTACATCTTCTTCATATTATGTAGCCAAAGCAGATTTAACTGCCACTAGGTCCGCTAGTGCTGTATCCAATTTCACCAATAGCGATTTTAATGACGGAATGAATGGCTGGGAGAACAAAAGCGTAGTTTCCTCTGGCGATTATGATGTCAATGTATACTCTCTCGCCAATATAAACAGCCTTATCGCACAGAACTTCGATGTAAGTGGTGCTGGAATCTCTAGGAGTTATAGATTCGGTGAGGCCTATTCTCTGCTTATACTTAACAAAGACAAAGTCACTACAAACGTGCAGTCTACCGCAGAAAATCTCTTGACTATCCCACAGCATAGTTATTATAGACTCACTCTTATAGTCAAGACGGGCAATATGTCTTCTTCTAGTTTCCAAGCCACATTGACACCTACTAATGAGGATATATCTCCTCTTACTGTATCTCAATCAAGCATGTCGTCTAGCAAGGATACTATGAATGGCTTTGCCTCTATGAACATCTTTATCAAAGGAAGTGTGCAAGATGATGAGTCCGTATCTCTTTCAATGGGTATAAATGATGCCAGTGGTTATGCCATAGTGGACAGCATAGAACTAGTCCCAATAACAATGACAGAGTATAACAATAATGGAACAGATTCGACTAAAATAGACCTTTCTCCATCATATATTAAAGACACATCTAATCTGTCGAATGGGAGATTCGACTTCTCTAGTAGCAACAATATTGAAGTGAAATATCCACTAGCACCCGAGAATTGGACTTTCTCTGGAACAACCAACGAAAGTGGTCTTATAAGGATAAATCCTAGCAAATTTATTTTGGACGCAGTGCAATATGGCAGTCCAACTAATCCTGGGATTGACACTGTGAAATATTCTACAATAGATGCAGACTACTACAACGAGAATGTTCTCATGCTGAGGAATCGCTCAAATGAGGATATATATTATATCAGCGCAGAAAAGAGTGTATCCTCTAAAGCATCTACAGTGAGATTCACCATTAATGTAAAGACCTTGGATAATGCAGAGGCTTTCGTTAAAGTGATAGATGCCAATAACAATGTTATCGCCTGCGTAGAGGATATCAATACAAATAACCAGTGGCAAATGGTGAATGTATATGTCAAGAACGGAATCTCTTCCATATCTCTTAGATTGGTTGTAGGAATGGAGGGAAATGGCAGTGAACAATTCGTTTTCTTCGACAATGCCGACTATAAAACAGAAGAATACAAAGACGGACTACTCACATCGTATGCAAACTTATTAAATAATGGATTCACCGCCAAGACCTCTAGTGTGGTAGAAAATACTTCTCGTTTCAAAATTTATGAAGCAAATGGATTCTCTATTTATTCTACAATGATTGAGAATGAGGCTGTATATGGAATAGTGGACGTAAGAGAAAATTCTTCTCTATCCAACCACACAGAAGCCGAAGATGGATACCTCCTCGTCATTAACAATGACCTCAATTCATATAATGTCATTTCCACTGACTACACCTATTCCCTATCTAACGGCAATTACTATGAAATATCTATCTATGTAAAGACAGACTTCTCCTCTGCCACACTTAATGGTGACACCTATGGTGCTTATATAGAATTGGTTAATGTTGATGAAGATGGCAACATAGTTATTGACAGCGAGAACACCAATAAATTCGAAAATATTGTCACTACAAATACAGACAACAATGGTTATGTGAAATATTCTATCTATGTCGTAAGTGAGAGTGATCAAAAGGTAAAAGTCCTCCTAGGTCTAGGCGGTGAAGAAAACTTAACCGAAGGCACAGTGTTCTTCGATGACTTGAAAGTGACTGATATAACCATGTCAGAATATGCAGAAAAAGTAGCAGATGAGCACACAATTGTATCCAAGGTCGTTGAAATCCCTGACGAAAGTGGTGATGATGACAAGCCAAAAGATAAAGAAGATAGTGGCATAAACATATTTGCACTTATGTCGTCAATTCTCCTCATTATCGCCCTAGCCTTTGCTATCGCTGGTGTGATAATTCGCAGACACATAGAGAAAACTCCTAAAAAATCTAAAACTATTAAGAACAAACCTTCCTATCACAAAACTCCTAAAGAAATAGACAAGAGAAATATCGCAAAAGATTTGGGAGAAATGAGATCTAGCAGCCTTGCAGACCTGACTAAACGCAGAGATTCCCTGCAAGATAAATTGGACAATCTAACAAGCGAATACAAGGAAGCTACTAAAGGTGACGAACTAGTAGATGAGGCAAAATATAAGGAATATATCAAAAAAGCCAATAAAATAAGAGAGGAAAAAGAATATCTTGATAGTGCCATAGCCTATCTGCAAAGCGAAGGTAATGCAAGAATGGCCGAGCGTAAAGAAATGCGTAAAAGACAAAAAAAATCTAAGCAAGACCTAAAAGATAGCCAAGAATAATGTAAAAAGAGCGTTGATAATTTCAACGCTCTTCTTTTTTTGTCATTATATATCTCAACTTTATAGTGGAAATTATAATTCCATTTCTTTCTTATTCTCAATATCCTTGGCAAGAGATTTAAGCGAATCTAGATTGCTCTTCAAGTATTCCTTCCAATCTATTTCTTGATCATTTACTTTTATCTCACTAGAAAGGACTACATCACTATTAAGGAGTGGCAATTCATCTACTAATCTATTGTAGACCTTACTGCCCTTAGTCAGTTTTTTGTGCTCATCTTTAGTCCCATCGTTCTCATGGAGGTGTAGAACGGAGATATATTGGGCATAGATTTCGCAAATATCAAAGTCAGGGGTCAAGAAATTCTTGTGTCCAGCGTCATAGCAAATCTTAAGATATGGATTTTGTATATGTTCGAATATATATGGGATTTCCACGCTAGAATACAAATTCTCGATACATAGATTTACATCATATTTTTCACAGACATCGAGAATCCTCTCCAATCTCTCAAGCCCTATCTTGGATAAAGTGCTGTTTTTAGAGCCATTTAAGTGGACAACGAAGTTGTCTACATATTCTCCGCACTGCTCTATTTGATGGATATAATCATTGGCGACAAGTTCTCCATCATCATTATTGAGCCAAAAGTTATCTAGTCTTGGCTCATAATATGAGCAATGCATCATGGTGCATCTCAAGCCTATTTTTCTAGCGTAGTCTAGTTGTTCCTTCCATGACATAGACTCCTTTACATCATACATTCCTGTGTAAAACTCGTCATATCCTATTTTTTTTATTACATCAAGTTTTTCCTTTGAATTCTCGTTATTTACATACAAATTGACAGATGTTTTCATATCCTATCCCCATATCATAGATAAATATAACCGAAAAAATGGGCTTAGTCAATGCTTTTTATATAACTGCGTCTTTTCTTGTGCTGAATGTAGTCGAACACTTCCCACTGCTTCTGCACTCTACCATTATATTCTAGCATAAGATTGGTCTCTGCATACTCTATACCTTTGTCTATCATTCCATTCATTAAAACAGACAAAATCATGCTATTAACACCTTTGTTTTGATATTCTGGTCTAATGGCGATAAGCCCAGTGTCTATATTCTTTGGCTTGTTTATTTGTTTGAGCATCCTAAATATTCCAAAAGGCATAAGTTTG
>CAMYXB010000042.1 GCA_947303145.1 uncultured Clostridia bacterium
AGTGCTCGTTGATATAAAATTTCTTCGCATAATTTTTCCTTTGTCCTTAATGAAAACATAATATCATAAATAGAAAATTTTGCCAAATGCTTAAACATGTTAAATAATTAAATATTAAATAAAAAATCTTATAAATAAACTAAAAGCAACCGATTTTTCAGTTGCTCATTGTAGTATATGAAATTTAGTTCTTATGAAATTAACCATTGTAATCACTAAAATATTGAATTGTATAACTTAATGCATTGATCATTCTTGGTGCTTCATTACCATATTTAATTTCAATGACATTACTACTGCAAAATCTTATTCTAACATATGTTATTTCATAATCAGTGCAAAAACGTTTATAATATGCGCTTTGAAAAGGATTACTATCGTCTTGATAATATATATAGGAGTTTTTTATTGAAGAAATTTTATTTCTTTCAAAAGGCAAATCACCTGATGGAGAAATGCGATGGTTAATATCGCTTTCTAAAAATTCTTGCTCAGTTATTACTTCTGGGGCAAGGCAAGTTAAAGAATATTTTGAAGAGAATGTTGTATTGTAAATGTAAGTTGATGAAGTTGAATTACTATTTGTATCATAATTGGAATATATTACATTCGCAACTTCTATCCAATTTGTCAAATAAAAACTTGTATTTTGAGTGTTCATATTACAACCAGATAAAACAAAGCAAAGAGACAAAGAAACTATAATAAAAGATAATATTTTTTTCATATGTAAAAACTCCTTTTTTCATTATAACAAAAATTATAAAAACTTACAAGTAAAAATAGATGTTCTTTTTACAATGCATTCACTTCACAAAATGTAATCTAAATTAAGCTCACGTTTGATTTAGATTTTTTTTGTCGTTGTGTATTAAAAAAGTAAAAGATTTAAAGCGTGGAGATGGAAGGGAGTTTGCGTTGGAGCTATTAAGGGGGATAATCTTGTTGATAGTGATATATGTAATTTTGGACATTTTGAAAAGGAAAAGTTATTAAGAGCAAATAAGGTTAAAATTTGGCAGATGGTGTAATTTCATTGCATTATTTCGTCATATTTGTTATTATTGAATATATTAGACGAAGGAGAAATATAAAATGAGATGTAAAAATTGTGGTGCAGAGACTGAAAATGCGAAATTCTGCACATATTGTGGGAAAAGTCTAGAAGGTGCACATATTTTGGCTGTGCAGATTCTTAAAGCATACACTTTGACAGGAAGGGGTTTTATGGTAAATGGTATTGCCATGTCTAATATAGAGTCAAATGATGTTTTAATAAACAACCGCACAAACAAAAAATTTGCCATAAATTACATTGTAAATGCGAAATTTAAGATGACAAAAAAGGCTGAAGAAAATAAAGAATATACTTTTTGCCTCTCTGGTGCGACTGCTGGTGATTTTGAAGCGGGAGATAATTTGGTTATATAACAAATAATTATTAAAAAATTAAGATTGTGATGTTTTAATTTTTTTTCAAAAGATCCTCAAAAAATAAACAAATTGTGTAGCTAATCCTATTGTTTACTATAATATTTTGTGCTATAATGTCATCAAATAATATATAGATCGGCTGAAAATAATGTAGAAATATTTATGATAGTTTCAATTTATCATATTTTCGCTAAAAAAAGGGAGAAATGCATTATGGCACAATTTGATGTAGACAAATACAAGGAAATATCTCAAAAAATTTCTCACATGGAGAAGAGGAGTGACATGTATGATGTGTTTAGTCAAAATGATGAGGCATGTCAGGGGCTTAGAGACACCATTTTAGGCAGTGTTTTTGATGGGAAATATACTATGGCGTATCAACCACACATCGACAAAGAGGGCTCTTGCACTGGTGCCGAGGCACTATTTAGATTAAATATCGATGGCGTGTTCATCAATCCTGCCTTTGTATTCGCACTCGCTGGATATTATGGCGAGGAAAAATCCTTGACTCTACACACCCTTGATAGAGTTTGTGCTGAATCTATTGAGTTTGGTGAGAAAATCACTCCATATTTTGTCACGACATTCAATGTGGACCCAGACATTTTTTGTGATTTCTGTGATGAATACAGGGCAGTCCTCGAAAAACACCACATTAACCCTCATTCCATCGCCATAGAGATGACAGAGGGGAGCATTTTGACTGACGAAGTGAAAGAGAAGATGAAGAAACTGCACGATGAAGGCACGAATATCCTGATAGACGACTTCGGACAGGGTGAAAAGAGGAAGATAGACGACTATGCTCAATGCTACAAAATCCCCAAGGAAACAGTGGATGATATTGACAAAAATATATTCAAAAGACTGAATTTCATAATCAAATGCAAATCACTCAAAAGGCATAATAAAAAGATAATAGTGGAAGGTATAGAGAATGCCAAACAAAACAAAATTGCTCAAAAATATGCCGACTCCATTCAAGGATATTTTTATTCCAAGCCAATTCCCAAGGCAGATTTCTTAGAAAAATACACCCCCAAGGAAAATGAGTTGGAGACAATCGCAAATAATTCATATTAAAAAAGGAACATAAGGTTCCTTTTTTTGCTGTTTATTCAAGAAAAATATAAAAAAATTGTAAAATAAAAAAAAGTAATGTGCTTTTGGCACATTACACCTTGATTAAATCTTTGTTCTTCATGCACTTGGTGCAGACATACTTCTTGGTAGGGGTGGCTCCTTCCATAACGGTGATGCGCTGCACATTGCTCTTCTTGTGTGTCAATGTCCTACGAGTCATCTGGGAGCTCCTATAACTCAATGTGCTGGCTCTAAGTTGGTCCTTACCACATATTTCGCATTTTGCCATGTTAAATCATCTCCTTAAAAACTTTTACTTGCTTATTATACACAAAAATAATATTTTGTCAAATGAAATTCTAAAAAATACCTGAAATCTACAAACTTTGCTCTTGAGAAGTGTCTTTGACTTTCACTCGAGGGGAAAGCGTGTATGTATTCTTGCCACAATGAATGATAAGTGGATATACCCCGAGATCTAGCTGTCCTATCTTGCCATAAAACTTCTTGGGACGGATGAGGTTGTCCACCATATTGTTGCCTGTAGTAATAACGGAACCGTCCACCTTTAATTCGTCTGTATAGTAAAGGTAGGCAAAGTGTGAATCATCATAGCCGATGCGGAAAGACTCGTTCATTTTGATTCCATCAATTTTGGCTTTATTAAAACTTATTTGATTAGAAGGAATTTCGTGTGACAAGGAAATCTTGCCATCAAATTTCATATCCGAAAACTCTATCTTGTCTGCAGGAATATCGAGCTTAATATTATTCTTAATTTCAAGCATAGGACCTGCGATATAGTCTAAATCTAAGTCCTCGCCAAGATATACATAGGCGTTCTGCTTATCATCGAGATATATCCCGCCCACCTCCACCTCTTCTTGAGAAAGGGCATGTCTGGGTTTTTTAACTATAGCCTTGCGCTTGCGTGTAGTGGAATAGCCTTCCTTATGTGTGGCTCTGTCAATGACATTCCTCTTCTCGCTATTGAGCATGTCTATAGCCTGCTCCACTGCTCTACTCAGTGACATGAAGTCGCTATACGTCATCTGGCTCCTACCTCCTGCGGTGAGTTCTATCACCTCATTCTTATAGTATCCGCCAGAAGTGGAACATCTGCCCGGCTTGTGCACTGTGAGGACGAGGACTCCATCGGTGAGTTTGACACTCTCTCCTTTGATATAATAGGCATCGAAGCGTGTGCCAGCGATACCACGAACTATCTTCGAATAAGTGCCATCGTATTCTTTATCTATATTTTTTTGGTCTAAGATTTTCTTAATCTTCTTCTCTTTGCTCATAACGGAGCCCTCCTTTTAGTCAGTTTATATAATTATAACAGCAAAAATATTCGATGTCAATATGGGTTTAACTTAAATTTTGTGGGTCAAGTTCAACAAACACAGACACCTTGTTGTCCTTATTTTTATCGCATATTTCATAAATTCTAGGGATAATGACATCTTTATTTTTCTCATTGATACGTATCATTATTTGATACCTATAGTGTCCCATGAGACGCTTTTTGGGGCATTTCATGCCAGCAAGATAGACAAAATCGCTGGAGTATGTATTGGCTAGTTTCTTTATATCCTGCAAGATGGCTTGAGTAGATGCTTGAGCCTTGTCGTCCGCTTCGCTGGTGATTAGCACTCTAATAATCTCCACAAATGGAGGAAAATGTGTCATGCTCCTAAGAGACAATTCTCTCTTTAAGAATGAGTCGTAGTCATAATTGGTGGCGCATCTATAGGCAAAATGCTTGGGATAATATGTCTGCAATACCACACTTCCCTCGCTGTCGCTCCTACCTGCTCTGCCTGATACTTGAGTAATTAGTTGAAAAGTCCTCTCAATCGCCCTATAATCGCTAAAGTGCAGGCTGACATCGGCATCTACGATGCCGACAAAAGTGACATCGGCAAAATCGTGTCCTTTGGCAATCATCTGTGTGCCGACAAGTATCGAAGGAGAGGTGTGATTGAACTGCTCTAGTATCTTGACATAGGCATCTTTGCTGGTGGTGGTGTCATTGTCCAGTCTAAAAATGGGGACGTGAAATCTACTCTTGAGTTCCTCCACCACTCTCTCGGTGCCCACTGCTCCGAATCTAATGGAAGGTGAGCCACACTTGGGGCAAGTAGTAAGCGACTTATATCTTCTGCTACAGTAGTGACACTTGAGCATGCCATCTTCCTTGTGATACACCAGTGACACGTCACAATCCTCACACTTGGGGACAAAGCCACATTTTTTGCACATTACGAAAGAGGAAAATCCTCTTCTGTTGATGAACACCATGGCCTGCTTGCCACTATCTATGCAAGACCGCATTTCGTCCAGAAATTTGCTGGAAAAAATGCCTGTATTGCCCATTCTTATCTCACTGAGCATATCCACAATCTGCACCTTTGGCAAATTCTGGCTATTAAATCTAGAATTAAGTTTAATCTGTCTATACTCGCCAGTCTTGACAGCATAAGATGATGCCACACTGGGCGTGGCGGAGCCGAGAATGACGGGGCAATCGTGCAAAAAGGCGAGGTATCTGGCCACCTCATGTGTATGAAAACGAGGGTTGCTCTCGCTGAAATAACTGGAATCATGCTCCTCATCAATCACTATAAGTCCCAGATTGTCAAGTGGAGCGAAAATGGCTGAGCGGGCACCTATGGCTATCCTCGCCTCGCCATTTTTAAGCCTATTCCACTCGTCATATCTCTCTCCTCGACTGAGCATGCTGTGAAGTATAGCGACAGTATCTCCAAAGGCATTCCTAAATCTAGCAGACATCTGGGGAGTGAGAGATATCTCTGGCACCAGCATTATAGCTGTCTTTCCCTTGGATATTACGTCTTTTATGGCAGAAATATATACCTCAGTCTTACCACTACCAGTGACACCGAATAATAAAAAAGTCTGATACCTAGAATGTGTTATTGCGTCCACTGCCTTTTGCTGCTCGGCATTTAATACAATGTTCTTTTTGTCTACATTAAAATCTATTTTCGGCTGTCTATATTCATTTTTTTGAAACGGTGTGACATACCCCTTGTCGATAAGGGCCTTGAGAGCACTGGCGGAGAATTTGGAAGATATGTCGCTACTTTTCGCCTCGCCTACTTCCATGAGATACTGCATAATCTCCATCTGCTTCTTCGCTCTAGCAAGGTCGGGGAGCGTGTCCACATTGAGCCGAACCATATTTATACTCTTCTCCCTCACTTCTCCACTGCGGATAAATGTGGGGAGAATGAGAGATATGACGTCTATGAGCCTTAAATAGAAAGTTTTTTTCATAAAAAAACACAGCCGAATCATCTTTTCACTCAAAATCGGCTGTGAGTCTATGACTTTGTCTATACACTTAAGTTTTTCCACAGGACAACTAGATGTGTCACTTATGCCAAGCACAAAGCCCACGACTCGCCTGTTGCCAAACGGCACTGCCACTCTCACGCCCACTTTTACGTCCAGTCCATCTGGCACGATGTAGTCAAAAAGTGTGTCTAACCAGCTAGACTGAACATCTACTACAACCTGTGCTATCATAATGTAAAGCCTCTATACTACTATTATTCCTCTTGTTGTCCCTCTGTGTCTACTAGCACTGCTCCGAACTCGATATCGTCCTCGAACATATTGCCCTTGACCACCTTGCCACTATACACCTCACGAGCGGCGATGGATATGGCCTTCTCTTGAGAATGCTCGATGACATCTGGAATCTCCTTCTCCAGTTCCTTGGCTCTCTTGGCGACAAGATTGGTCAAAATATATTCGTTGCCTGCTATTTTCCTAAGTTCTTCAATAGGTGGATCTATCATCATAATATCATCATGTCCTTCTTCAAAAAATCTAAATGTCATTATATCACACTAAACTAAAAATTGCAAACAAAAATATTTTTTCATTCTTTTATAAAGTAAGATACCCACATTATTAATCTTAGCAATGCAATCACATAGTATATTTTTATATCACTCCATTGCCGAGTAAAGCAAACGCCATGGAAATGGAGTATCGCAAGATACGACTTAGAATTTTTTCCTATTAACCCACTGCGAGCCTGTCTGTCACTTGAGCGACTTTGGGATAAGTCTGTCTGCTACATAGCAGGTAGACTTAGACCACCTAAAGCAAAAGGGACAGATGGGCGAACTTTCACCCTGAATGGAGCAAAGCGTAGTGTGGCGATCTCGTCCTATCAAAAAAAATCCTTTTACATAAAAATTCATATTCAAAAAAATGTCGTCTTATATAAAAATTTACAATAGAATGTGTCCATCCCACAATATGTAAAAAAGTGAAAAAGTTGAAAATATCGAAAAAAGTTTTGAAAAAATATAAAAAAAGGTAAAAAAAACCTAAAAATGAAAAAAAATAAAAAAATTTTGAAAAATTTGCAAAATTTACTTGACATGAGTTGGGGATAATATATTAGACTAAGTATAATAAAACATAAAAAGAAGTGATTAGAAAGTGAAAAAATTATATTACATAGTTCTTACTATTTGCTCCATTTCGATGGCGCTAGTGTTGGGAGCGATGGTCGTCCACTCAGCACAACTTCAAACAACATCATCGTCATTGTCCGTGACATTCAGTGGACAAAATGTCAACTACGAAGTGCAAGGTTGGTATCATATTCACGGAGGTAATAGAACAGAACTGGTGGATAACGATAATGACAATGATAATATAGTCAGATTCTCAGCCACAGAAGCCCCCACCGTAAAAACTCTACAAATAGACAACGAAAGTGAAACTAATAAAGCAACACTTACCTCCGAACATCCTTATGTCTTGTTTACGTATAAGTTCATAAACACCGCATCGAGTGGTGCTTTTGCTATGAATGTTAGTCTAAATATCACGCCATCACCTACTAATATGAAAGCAATAAAGTATGGCTCTGGTTCAGAATTATATGCTGAGGCAAATCTAGACACATTCAAAGGAACTCTTATAGGAGTTTCTACGTTTAGTAATGACCTCATTGTAGCAGGTGGCACTTCTGGAGCCACTACAGGCGACAGCGTCAAATACTATTATATTCTCCTAGAAATAAATGATCTCACACTACCTGTCAACTTCAATCCAACATTTGCTTGGACTGTGGAATGCAGTAATCAAACCACAGTCACTATTAGTGGTAATTCATCAGTAGAAATAACTGATACACAATCTGCAGAGTTTTTAGTTGACAAAAATATCGAAATAGTAAATTCTTCCACAGTCCAACTAAACATTTGTAATGATATTGGATCAGCAAATACTAATATGGTTGTTTCCTCTGGAGAATTGATCATTGATTGTCAAGGAGGGCATAGCATAAGTAATATTAATATTACTGTCGGCTCTAATGGTAGTCTAACACTCAAGAATCATGCTTCTATTGAGGGCGATATTATTATAGATGGTGGTAGCGCAATCTTAGAAAACGTTATTCTTTCCGGAGACATAACTATAAGTGGCGGTAGTAGTGAATTTACCAATTCCCAAATTATTGGCAATTTGATAGTAAGTGATGGTAGTGCAGAACTTGGAAACACCTCTATTATTGGAGACTTAAACATAAGTGGTGGGGATTTAACAAACAATAATTGTAATATAATCGGAGATGTTGTCATTGAAGCTGGCAATACCTTGTTTAATAATAGTTCGATTAATGGTAATTTAACAGTAAGTGGTGCTGAAACTGCTACATTAAGTGGAGATAATTCAAACATTACGGGTAATATATCTGCTGATTTAGGTAGTCTTACGATATATGGCGGAACCTATAAACAAGATCCTTCTTTATTTGCAAATATACCTACTGGATATGAGGTAAGAACTATTAACTATAATGATATGACATTATATAGAGTAGTAAAAAAGATTGAGGATATTAACTATAACGTATAAAGATTAATTACACATAAATTCTTGTTC
>CAMYXB010000043.1 GCA_947303145.1 uncultured Clostridia bacterium
GATATTCCTTTTCCTTGATAGTGGTGGAGACTAACATATCCTCACCATCATTATTTAATTGTCCTGCAAGATACTTGACGGTGACCACTATATCGAAGGAGTCGGTGTTCCTAAGCGAAGAAGGTGCACTGGTCTTGACATAGAGCATTCCACTCTGTCCACTGCCCATTCCGCCAAATGGCTCGTAGGCTATCTCTCCCTCAATAAACGATGTGGTGCCGACATTGAGTGTGGCGCTGTTCTTGTCCACCTTGGATATAAGATTGAGGTCAAGTCCTCCTGTAGAAGTAATTCTCGCCACATCTCCATAGATGAATCTGTCATTCCCGTCACTAGAGGAAATGCTCACCATCTGTGCAAGAGACAGACGGACGTCACTCTTGAGAGAAATGGCCTCCACTGTGACAGATTGCACATTGGCATAATATGGAATGAGGTCGATGACTATGAGTCCCTCACTGCCTGCCAAAATCTTGCTCTCTGGATTGGCAGTAAAGGAATAGGCATAGGTGGCATCGCCCTGAAGATTGGTATTGTGTGCGTTGACGATTTTTGAGGTCTCTTGTGTATAGGCATAGTGTATCATTCTGGCGGAAGTCAACTCTTGCATGGTCACCCACACAGTGACACTCTCGCCCTCTAGAGCCTCTATCTCGCCCTCTGGGTCATCTGTAAAGGTGATGACATATTGCCTGATGTCTGTCATATACTTGTATTTATCATTAACCGACACCTTGAATGTGTAGTCACTGCCTAAAAGTGAGGTGACAGCAAAGTCAAGCTCGCCATAAGGCTGAGGCAGAAGATTGCCGTCATCATCTACTAGATAAACGCTGACCACAGGATAGCCGTCATCGTCTAACTTGACTCTGTAGATATAGTTGATGTCATCTCTTGTGACGGAAATCTTGATAGGGAGTGTGTCCTCTGCTGTGGTCACCAAAGACACAGACAGGTCTATACTCCCGTCTCCCTCTATGACACGCATACTAGCAGAATGGACTATGACATCAGTTGCTCTACTAAGAGAAGTGATAGAGAACGTCCAGTCACTCGATGTAATGTGGAACACACGGCCGTCCAATTCATAGCGGACAGAGGTCTCCACTTTATAACTGCCTGTTTTGCTGAATATAAATGTGCTGTCGTTTAGTAGGTAGAAATCTTCCATGGTGGCACCATCTATGGTAGGGACAATGTCCTCCACCTTCTTATAACTGCCATCATCGAGATAATACACCACATGCTCTAGTGAGTAGCCAGTGATATTCCTTATCTCACTGTCTCCCTCGCATAGAGCGAAGAACACGTTGAAATTGTCACCCTTTTGAGTGGTTTGAGTATTATTTTTATAACTAGAATAAAGATTGCTATCTCCACTTATCACAAGGTCATCAAAATGCTCTACGACAAGCAATCTAACAGTGCTAGATTCACCTGTGATGGAGGATGTGAAAGTGAGTGTGGTGATGCCTGTTTTGCGCAAAGTAATGGTGTGATTGTCGAGTATAGTGGCGACATCACTTGAAGATGTCACTGTAAATGCCCCACCAAAGCCACTAAGTATGGATACATCGAATAGGTCAGCAAGACCGTATGTATTTCCTTGAGATTTGAATTGGGCTATCATAAAAGACTCATTCTCGCTACTAAATGTATAGAGAACAGGCTTGTTGATGCTGTCATAGCTATATGTGTAATCCTCACCGTCTTTCTCAATCTGTGCACTGCTTCCCGTTCTGCCCTTGATGGAGATTTCGCCATTATAATTGGGGATAAGTGAACACACCTCGCCACTTCTTAGAGTGTAAACATAGTCAGGGATTTCGATGGTTATTTCATCGTCATTTTCATCAAAGCAACTGACAAAGTGGCATACATTTGTGCCATACACACTACTACTATTACTTCTTGAGCCGACTGCTACTCTATCTTCTTCACTAATACGAAGCACATCTTGTGTGTCGTCAAAGTGGAGTATGTTGTATTCATACTGATAGGACAAGTTCTCCTTGTTAACTGTGCCACTTGTAGACAAAACGCCGACAAAGAACACATCTCTCATGTAAAGAGATGACGCATCATCTATTTTGCTGGCAATAGGGCTGAGTGTAGCGCCATTACTGGCCACCATAGAGAATGTGGAGAATATACCAGAGGCTGTGAAGCCAGCTGCGGTGGACATCTTGCCAGCAAATGCGCCAGCGAATGCTCCGCCGTTGCCATATATGAACACATCACCATATGACTTGTATGCATCACTATATATCTGCGAAACGTGTGAATAAGAATATGCTGTGCTGACTGAGCCTAAAGATAACAAGCCAAATACTCCGCCTACATAATCTCCACCGATGACTAGAGCATAATCTGGATAACTGGTGGTGGCATAATTCTCCACTCGAGCAACGCGATACTCTCCGCCTTCTGCTCTACCTACCAGTCCACCGACATAATTCACTCCACGAACTCTAGTGGAGGACAGCACATTGCGAATGACTCCGCCCTCTACATAGCCTGCCACACCACCGACATTGTCCTTGACGCTGATGTCGTATGTAGTGAGGCTGATGGAGCCTATTTGACCTGTAGTGCTGACATTGTATATCTTGGCACTACTTGCCTTGCCCACTATTCCGCCGAGGCAAGAAGATGTGTTTTGAATAAACGAATCACTGCTACTGTTGATATTCACCACAGCATCTATTCCATCATAGCCATACTTGGATAGACTCTCTCCCCTCAGTGCATAAATCTGTGAAAGTCTGTCATATATGCCATAAAGACCATTGATTACGCCACTGGACTGACCTGCTATACCTCCAGCAAATATCGCAGAAGATGAGGAATCTTTGACTGTCATATTGACACGAACAGGATTGTGCGAGATAAAGTCATAATCGGACAATCTATTAAGCCCGACATAATCATAGTGACCACTTTCATAAGTCTTGTATGTGTTGTTGCCATAGATATTGAGTGAGAAATACTCTGTCTCATTGGCTCCACTAGCTAAATTGGGGAAGTTGTATATGGCACCAGCATTGTATCCCACCATTCCACCGACACCTGCGTCTACTCTAGATGTGACAGAGATGTCGCCAGATACTGAGCAATTCATCACTATGCCATTATTTCTGCCAGAGATGAAGCCCACACTGATAGGTTCAGTTATGCTAGCAGGAACAGAGGTGATGTCTATTGTGCCCTCTATGGACAAATTCATAACTATGCCATATTGCTCGCTGGTCTCATCACCAAGAGTGGCAAAGAGGCCTATGTTTTGTCCATTTATGCTGGCATTGTTGATAACAAGATTGGATATAGTATGGAATGACCTGCCATAATATCCATTGAGCGAACCTGTGAAGTTCTCAATAGGAGACCAAGCCTCTCCACTCAAGATGATATCGTTGGCAAGGACATAATTCTTGTCTGGCTCTCTGGCGATATTCTTTAGGTCTATCTCATTCTCAATAAGATAAGCATTCTCTACACCATCGGCTATCTTGACAAGTATGCTAATATATACATTCCCACTAAGGTCGAAGTCCGCACTCATTCTATCTGTCGCTACGAATACGAGATAAAATCTTGATGTGGCTGAAGAGGCAACGGAAAGCCCCAGTCTACCATTGAGAGAAAGCAGTTGTCTATGCTCTCCACCAGTGAATGTGGCATATGCACCGTCTTTGTCAAGATATTGGTCATTCAGGAGCAATGAGCCATCGCTAGAAGGTCTCACAATGTATACCATAAGTCCATCGCCATATTTTGCATTGGAATAAGGCGTGCCATTTGTCGAGAAGGTGAAACTTAATTCATCTCCACCCTTAAGTGACATCTGATAATCGTGACTATTCTCACTCTCATCACTGTGAGCGATAGAGACCGCCTTCTGTCCCATGACTGCATTGACAGAAAACTCGTCAGTCTGCTCTGCTTTGGTGATATTGACACGACACTTGAGTTCGTCTTTATAGCCGAACTCGTCTATGACGAACTTGAGGATAATGGTTCTAGAAGAGACGGAAGATGGCAAATCGGCAGAAATCAAGACGCCTAGTTTGCTTGGAAGCTCTTGCATGGTGATATATCTAGAATCTGAACTATTGGTGAACGACACCTCCACCACTTTGCCTTCTTTTTGGCTGTAGTAGTAAGAGTTCCTATTTATTAAATTGTTGATAGTAGCACCGCTTTCAGTTATTCTGGCCACAAGAGATGCCACAGAGTCCTCCTCAGAATGTAGGAAGCCTAGAGAGGAGGCGGAAATTAGGTCTATATTCGTGCTGGACAGTCTCTTGCTGACAGATGGGACATACACCTCATATACGAATTGTCTAGTAAGAGTGCCCTCACGCACTTCTACAAAGCCGTCCACTGTCCTAAAGTCGTGATACGCACAAGACACGACAATCCTGCTGACACCCTCTTTCCTAGCATCAATTATGCCATTGTGGATATAGGCATTGTCGGCATCTGTGTCCTCGTCAAGACGGTAATTCTTGAGAATAACATTGCCCTTGACAGCTGACATATCTGGCAAGACGGAATACGATAAGGCGAATGAGCCGTTAATCTTCTGGCTAAGGTAAGGTGAGGCGGAATTTATCTCATTCAATGTGATAGATGGGTCATATCCGCCACTTATACTCTCCCTCACTGATAGGGAGAATGAGTCGCTATTTAGCGGACTAACCACTTGCACAGAGATATTGAGTCTGTCGTTATTGGCGGTCAAGAGTGACAGGGTGTATTTGCCCATATCAAGACCGATGACACTAATCACCCTATCTAGTCTCAATGTGCTGTAAGAGAGTGCATCATACTTGGCAATGACTTGTGGATAAGCGCTGTCTAGCTCATACACTCTAAGTTTGGTATCATCATAAGAAAGGGAAACGATTTGCTCATCATCTGGAGCATCTTTATCGACATAGATACCGATAAGAGTTCCCTTGCTAGCAGAAAATGACTTGTTGACATATTGCACAACGAAAGGTTCACTTGCACTACCCAAAGCCACTTCTTGCGAGTCGACAATGGTCTTGGCTGACAATATCTTGGCACCCTTTATGGTGGTGACAAGGCAAGAAAGACTATTTTTGACAAGGCTGGCTTGCGACACCTCTCTCTCTTCCCCGCCATCAAGCACAATGATGCTGGAAGAAAGGACATTCTCGAATGTCATGATATATTTGGCCCTACTGACGATATTCTCCTCATTTGCCTTGATATAGAACATACTCTCGCTGGATAGGTCGATGTCAAAGTATGCGGCTGTGGCACCATTAAATGTAGTGGTCGAAAGTGTCTTGAGGTTGCCGAAAGTGTCGTAAATATTAAAGAATAGAGACACATCACTTCCTGAATTGACATCGTCTGTGAGGTATACTCTCACTATTTTATTGCCATTCTGCACTTGGGCAATATTGGCTATAGAAAGAGACATGGGCACTCCATAAGTGCTGTCGCCGTAGTAATCATATACATTGAGGCTCTCACTTATTCTGGTGCCAAAGGCATTGACAGAAATATCTTGAGGGAGGGAGTGCACTTTGAATGTGAGACAATCTTTCTTTTGATACTCCTTCAATCCCGATAGTGTATCGCTGTCGAGAGAAGAAAGGTAGTTTCTGTAAAGTTGAGCAAAAGACACTGTGACACTATTGGCAAAGCCCATATTTATCTCAAAATCCATATACACTGTGCCTGTGCCAAAGCCTGTCATGAATCTAAACTCGTCTGTTCTACCATTGCTGAGTTCCCTGCTACCTATTTTTTCGAAGAATATAGTATTGCCACTACTTAGACTAACAGAATGGCCGTCATTGTATGTAATAGGCTTAGGAGTAATGGTGAAAGGTGCATTGGTGACTACTGACACTGACACAGACTCGAAGTTGTAATAGAAAGTCTTGTCTGCACCACCTGTCCCCACAGTATAACTCGCTGTGGTATTGTTGTAAAGGTCGGCAGTGAGCTTGACACTCTCACCTGTTTTGCCGAAATTCTCAAATTTAATCTGTCCACCTGACAGAGATATATCCTGCAGTGTGAGTTCTTTGATGACAGAGACGTCTGTTGAGACGGAAAGGAGGGAATTTTCTCTCTTCTTCTCTGCCATCTTTTCTCTCTCTTGTTGAGGGAGCATATCTATGGACATACTCTCAAGTTCTTCATCAAAACTGGTGGACTTGACTGCGACATTGACAGAGCCATCGAGAGTGGCATCTAGAGAGGACAGCATATTGCCGTCTATCTTAAAGGCTCTCACATATTCACCGGCACTGGAAAGCATGTATACGCCCTCCTCGTCACTACTCTTGGTGAGAGGCTGGGCGACATCTGAGCCGTATGGAGTGAAAGAGACTAGGTCAATATTGACTGCCTTGTTATCCACCTCATATGCAAGCACTTGGGCGGAAGATGAAGTATATTTACTGGAAAAGGTGATGTGACTGGCAAGGTCTATGCTGTCGCCATACATGAAGCCGAGACCCTCTGCTATGGCTATTTGAGTGGTAGGGAGAGCCACTTTGAAATAAATGTCGATACTACCCCTATCCGACTCGACAGAGGAGACTCTCACCCTATATTTGACATTCTCCACACTCTGTGCACTAGATGGCACTGCCCCAACCAGTCTAACAGAATTGTCCGAAGAGCTGACAATGTGCAACGCAGTGTCATTGTATGACTGGAACTGCAGTCTGCTGGCGATATCGCTGGAAGAGGATAGACGACAAGTAAGCACTATCTCATCGCTATAGTTGATGATGTAGCACCCCTCCTCCTCGCTGTAGCGCACTTCTCCACCTTGAGAATCAAGCACTGATTCTACAAAAATGCTGAGGTCGGCATATCTATCTCTATTACAGCCGACTAGCCCCACTAAGCAAATGCTGAAAATGAGACCAAAAACCACTAGAATTTTTTTCATAAAAAAGCACCTTTTCCTTTATTATGTTTCTTCGGGAAGGAAAGTATCACAAGGACACACTCCTCCCTTATGAGTGATTATACATTATAATGTATAATTTTGTCAAACAAAATACCGGATAAAGATATCATGAAAAATTGCCCCAAAATATGCATTATCCCTATCAAATGAAAGGCAGACGCCTTCCCAAAAAATCGCATAAAAATGACATAAAATGACATAATTCCCCTTTCTGACCAATATTCATAGTAGAGGAGGGAGAAAATGGGGAAAGACATAACTGAGAGAGTTATTTTAGAGGCAAAATATCTGGTGGAGCATGGCGGAACGGTGAGAGCACTCTCGCCCATTTTCAAGGTATCTAAAAGCACTGTGCACTATGACCTCACTAGACGCCTCAAAAAAATAGACCTGTCACTTTTCAAAGAAGTGAAAAAAATTTTGAAAATAAACATGGATAACAGACATATAAGAGGGGGACTAGCCACCCAGAAAAAATATAAAAATATGGCAAAAAAATGATTTTTTTATGAAAAAATAGAATAAAAATCCACGGGTAAAACCCGTGGTTTTTCATATAACGGGTAAAACCCTTTATTCTAGCAACGCGTAAACGCGTAGTTCACTTTTTGCGTATCGCGAATCGCTTTACTTTTTCTTAAATGGGTCTATCGCTTCGGCTATACTCATCTGTTCTACCATTTTGTCGTTCTTATACTGATTCGCGATATACTCTTTAATCTTCTTTGTATTCTTGCCAACTGTATCTACATAATACCCTGTGCACCAGAATTCTCTATGCCTATATTTTAGAAAGAGATTAGTGAGTTGTTGATAAATTAAAACTGTGCTTTTTCCTTTGAGATACCCCATAAATCCGCTTACGCTGATTTTTGGTGGTATCTCTAAAAGCATATGCACATGGTCGGGGCATACCTCAGCCTCTAAAATATTTACATTCTTAAACTCGCACAAACGCCTTAGAATTGCTCCAATTTCCTTGCGTTTCTGACCATAGAATACTTTTCTTCTATATTTAGGAGCAAAAACTATGTGATATTTGCAATTCCAAGTCGTGTGTGCTAAACTATTTGTGTCATTCATATGGCACCTCCTGATTAAAATTCTTTTGTGTGAACTACAAAACAATTTTAACACAGGAGGTATTTTTATGTATAGGTAAAACCTCTTTTGAACCACGGGACAATCCCGTGGTTTTCTATGACAAAAAAG
>CAMYXB010000044.1 GCA_947303145.1 uncultured Clostridia bacterium
CTATTTCTCTTCTCTACTTGAAAGTTATGATGCTGTAATCCACATTACCCTTTCATCAAAAATAACATCTTCTATCCATAATGCAGAAGATGCCGCCACGAAAATCGGAGGGGGAAAAGTCAAGATAATAGATTCTCTCTCTCTTTCCACAGGCATCGCCTTACAAGTGCTTTATGCAAGGAAATTGATAGATAGCGGACTAGAGCTAGATGAAATAGTGGAGAGGATAGAAAATAGACGCAGTGATGTTCAGGCAGGTTTTGTCCTATGTAAACTAAACTATCTACACAAGGGGGGCAGATGCAGTGGCATGGCGTTGTTTGGAGCCAATCTGCTCAAAATTAAACCCGAAATAATGCTGAAAGATGGAGCTATGGTTGTGGGCAAAAAATATATAGGAACACTAAGTCATGCTCTCAATAGTTATTGCGACAATCTACTTAATAAATATAAAGATGCCGACAGGGAAAATGTATTCATAACATATTCTACCGCAGAGCCTAAAGACGTGGCTTCTCTTCGCGCCAAACTGGAGGCCTTTGGTTTCAAAAATATTTATACCACCACTGCTGGCGCTACCATTACTTGCCACTGCGGACCACAATGCCTTGGAGTTCTATTCTATTCAAAAGAAGAAAACAAATAAAAATGTATACAATCAAAAAAACATAAGTGTCTATTACTTATGTTTTTTTATATCCATCAATTATTTCATAATTTATAAAAAGTTTTGACTTTCAGTTTGTTATACATAGTTATCTGGCAAATCATTCATAAATAGGATACAATCTCCCTTTGTGACAAAATCTCCAAGGAGTTTTTGAGCGCTATTTAGATTGGGTGCCTGATAAATATTCTCTTCATTATAATTTTCAATATTCAAGCCCTCTTTAATAGCCTTGAAATTGACATCATTCACTATAACCACCTTGTCTGCTACTCGTGCAATATGACGACCAAGATTGCAGTTTTCTTCATATTCCATCTTACCTAGTTCCACTAATCCCGGAGTGACCACCACTTTTCTCCCTTTCATTTGAGATAACACATCTAGTGCCACCCCACTTCCCTCTACACTTGCGTTGTAAGAATCGTCTAAAATGAGGTTGGTGTCAGTTTTTATAAGTTCCAGCCTATGTGGCACAGGCTCTAGCTTGGCGATGCCAGACACAATTTGCTCTATGCTAAGACCCAATTTGAGACACAACTCTACACACAGCACTATATTGTCTACGTTGTGTTCGCCCAACAATTTCGTTCTACAAAGATGAGATTTCTCTCCTATATTTAGAGTAAACTCCGTCCCATTTTCGTCAAAAGATATACCCCCGACCTTCACGTGAGTGTATGAAAGAATTTTATTATCAAGTTCACATTTTTCAAATAGTTCTTTGCTCCCAGCATTTTTAGAGTTAAATATGGCTATGCCGTCTTTAGGCAAACTGGCTATAAGCTCATTCTTAGTCTTTAATATATTATCTATAGACTTGAAGTATTGTAAGTGTTGACTGCCTATTCCTGTGATTATGCCATGCATAGGAGATATGAGATTGCATAATTTCTTTATATCACCCACATTCCTAGCACCCATTTCTGTTATCAATATTTCATCATTTTCCTCAAGATAGTTGTTGACCACTTTGCACAATCCAGGCAGAGTATTGAAGGAGTGAGGGCTCATACATACTTTATATTTTTGAGACAGAATGGTGTTAAGGATATATTTTGTGCTAGTTTTGCCGAAACTCCCTGTTATACCTATCTTAATGAGCGATGGCATATTAGAAAGTTTGTGCTTGGCTTTTAATTTGTATTTAGTCACTATGAATATTTCTAGTGGAATAAGTATGGCATGAACGAGAGGAACAAAGAATGGAACAAGTGCAGGGAGCACGCAAAGTATGCCAAATCTAATAAATCCAAAATATTCCGTAGATATGGCTATCATAAAAAATGAGAATAATGCTACAAATAGGAACATAGCGACATTAAGCCTATTCATTCGACGAGTATTCTTGAGGGGCACTTTTTTGGGAGCGCGATAGAGGTCAATGATGAATACTATGGTGAAATAAAAGTAAAATATAAGACCAATATAGGAATACATAGCATTGCCATAACTATTGAACAATGCATTGGTTGTAAGAACGCAGAAAGCACTGAGCAGACTCAAAAGCACCATACGAGTGACATATTTCCACTTATTGTCTCTTATCCATATGAAATATCCTTTGATCCTATAACCAGAGAGTTGAATCATCTGGAAGAATTTGTAGGAAGCAAAGCACATCAAAACCCCATTGACTATGGACAGCACAATGGCTATATATAGATTAGCATTGGATAACGAAAAGAATTGCATATCTCCTCCTTAATTTAGAAATGATTGCATACACAGACAAAAGAGTGAATAATGCTCAATGTATGCAAAGTGTCCACCGTTTACTTCGACCACCTCACAATCTTTTATATGCTTTTTATAAAATTTTGTAAAGCGAAATGGAGTATCTTTGTCATTTTTCCCCCAAAAAAGCAAAGTCTTTGCTGTAATATGCTCTATTTCTCTTCTCTGATCAAATGTGACTATATTGCTAAATGTTTTTTTCATAACAGGGGAAAGTGAGATATAGTCTGGGCTTCCCATATTAGATAAACGGTTTGGGCTAATGAGATGAATTTTGAGTAAAAATTTCAAAAACTTGTATCTGGCGATGCGAAATGTTCTTTGTATACTCCTTTTTCTTATCCCTGCACTAGATGTGAGGAACAATCTGTTGACCTTTACTTTACTTCTCTCACACATATGCACCGCCACCCTACCACCGAAGGAATGTGCCACAATATCACATGAAGTGTATCCCTCATTTTTTAATATTTCCTCCACGATGCACGTGTATTCGTCTATCCCCCATGATTCTTTTGGCTCCATAGACTGCCCAAAAGGTGGGAAGTCTATCAAGATGCACGTCCTTGTCCTAGACATCAATCTTGCATGTGGCTCAAAACTCGCTATACTTCCTCCCCAGCCATGCAAGAATACTATTGGCACACTTGAAAGACCTGCTGATAATAACTCATAATGAATATCTATATCAAATATTTTCAAAAACATGACTTATACTCATATCTTATATATTAAAAACGGTTGATTTATGTGACTTAGCACTCACAAATATAGAAACATAATCAATGCATCATTATCTTTGTAGTAGTGCTTGCGCATAGAGATTGTCTCAAAGCCCTGTTTTTCGTAAAAAGAAATGGCTGATATATTATTCTCGTCTACTTCAAGAGAAAGAGATTTCTTCCCGTTTTCTTTAGCATAACATATTGCCTTATCTAAAAGACGTGTGCCTATACCCTGTCTTTGATACTCCTTTTCTACTGCTATGCCGATGATATTGAAATCCTCGTCACAATCAAACAGCCCTATATATCCCACAGGGATGTTATCATGTATTGCCACAAAGTATGTCCTACTATCCTGTCTAAATTCATCAAGAAATGCACTATCTGTCATTTGGTCATTTTGCGGGATATTATTCTTATGAATGGCCAGCAATTTATCTATATATTCATCGCAATTTTCTACTACTTTAATCATAACGCACAAAGAATGCTACCTATTCTCCCTCTTCATCAACTCTTCTTCCGCTTGGCTGACTGCCATATATATAGGTTGCAATTCTCTAGGCGGGATATATTCGTCATTTTGCTTTTTAACACTCACATATTCTATATAGTCGTCATTAGAAAGGGATATTTGCTCCACCTTATCCCCCAAAATATCATTGTATAAATCTGGCGAATAAATAGTGTAGTTAGAATAATCTCTCACAATATCCTCATTTAACAAAGTTGCGCTCTTTTTTTCTCCATTTGACGAAGAAAGTGTGTATGACTTGGCTCCTGTGCAGTATGTTGCGATGAGATAGTCGTTTGGCATCATTTTATTCTTTCTATGCAGAGCAAAGTCTATGAGTTTAAGTTTGTCTATAGCGATAAATTTCGCATCTATAACACAACTTAACGCCTTGGCTGTGGCCACCGCTAGCCTGATACCAGTAAATGAGCCCGGCCCTACGACTAAAGAGACAAGTGATATATCTTTCACTGTCTTATCTAAAGATGAAATAAGTGTCTCTATCTCCTTTAGAAGATGCTCACTATGATTGCCCTCAAATTCGTTGCCATGAAGTGTGATAGCCCCCTCTATAACAATAAGCTTCATCTTTTTTGCACTTGTATCTATGATAAGTTCCATATTTTCCCCTTTAGTAGTCCTCTAGGACGATATTTCTTGTTTTGTTGCTCAATTTTACTATGGTTATTTTCTTGTAATGACTGGGGATAAAGTGTGGGACTCGCTCTGCCCACTCGATAAACTTCACCCCTCTCTCATCACCAAGCATCTCTTCAATGCCGATATTCCTCGCCTCTTCCTCATCTTCGAGCCTATACATATCGAAGTGATAGAAGTGGCATTGATTGTTGTCATAGACATTGACCAAAGTAAAAGTGGGGCTAGTGATTTTATCCTTTACATCGCAGTATTTCAAGAAATCTCTCACTATCTCACTCTTACCCGCTCCCAAATCTCCAGAAAGAATGACTATATCCCCCGTCTTTATATATCTAGTCAATTTCTTAGAAATTCTCGCAGTATGCATGGGAGAGAGAGATATGGCAGAAAATATCACCTTATTTCTATCTACTCCAGCACTAAAAACGAGTGCATAGCGAGAAATTATCTTGAATAAAAGTGGCAAAAGCAGTGTCACTACTAGTCCATACACAAAAAACAGGGCAAAATGCACAATGGAGAGTGCTGGTAAAAGAGTGGAAATGAAATAAAATGCCATGAAAAATATAATGAAAGCGAGAATTTTGAGAAGTCTTGTAAGCAGATTATCGCTAAGTTTATAGCCAACAAATTTTTTCTCTAAATACATACCAAGTATAAGTGAGGCAAAGATGCCACTATACTCGAATGCTCTGATATTATACGATACAATTAACCATTCGTTGATATTAAGGAAAAGAACGATTATGGGAAAAATGAGCAAAAGAAGGGATAAAGCCCCGCTGTCTAAGCGTATAAATCTAAAGCATATTACCCCGATAATTATACCAAGTGTCACCCCACAGATAATATCAATAACACTGTTCTGTGCATGATATATCTTACTAAAGGATACAGACAAAAGGAATAACAGCATCAAAAATGCCACTAGAATGCTGTTAAGTATTATTTTTGATTTATTTTTCTTCGAAGAAAAATTGCTAAGATTATTGACAGATTGTCTTTTGTGATTGGCAAGAAAAAGAAATGTGCGAGAAGTAGACGACAGCATCATAGATGTGCTGGGAAAGGAAGAAGGGGGCAAGAGACCTCTTACAGCAAAAAGAGAAGAGTCTACATCATACGGACGTGAAGTATAAAATAAATTTTTAAGTGCAATATCTCCTATAAAGAATGACAACATATATGAAATAAGTAGTCTAAAAGAATATTTTTTGCTTATAAATAAGAAAAATAATGCAAAAAATAGCAAAAAAAACATTGGTTTTGTGAAAAAATCACAAATTTCAAAGAAAATATTAAGAAAAGCGGAATTGTGACTCTGGAGAAACTTGTAGATAGACATTATTTATCACCCTTCTTCGCCTTTCTCTCTTGCAGTTTATGACGAGCCTTATCCTCTCGCTCTTCTCTTATTCTCCTCTTATTCTCCTCTAGCAATATCTCTTGTCTCATCTTTTTGAGTGACACCATATTACCGCTGTCACTGATGAGTCTATCAAAATTATATTTTTCTCTCTCTTCCTTGGTGAATAGATGCACGAATATATCTTCTACATCTAGGACTACCCAACTGCTAATATTGAAACCCTCTACATGAATCTCCCCATACACCAATGGCAATTTGGCACACTCTTCCAGTATATAGTCTTTGACGCCTTGAATGTGTGCTGTGGAATGAAGCGTAGAAACAATAATGTAGTCCACTACATTCTTTCCTTGCATATTGCACACATATATATCTTCTGCGCCCTTATCCTCTAAAAATTGACACAGGTCTATGACCTTTGAGGGATACTTCATCAGTTGTGCTCCTTAGAATACTCATATTTTATACCAAATTGGCAAAAAAAACAACTATTTATTGATTAAAAGGAGCATAATAATTTATCATGCTCCTTCTCTATATTCTCGAGAATAACAATTAAAAGGCAATCATTATTCTCATATTCTGCCATAATATAATTCCTTGCCATGAATTATCCTAGACACATATTCGCTAGTCTCTCTATATGGGATTCTTATCAATGTAGAGCCATTGACAGAGTTGTCCTTATTCTTGAGCCATAGTCTAACTGCCGTCTCTCCAGCATTGTATGCGGACAGATATACCTTGGTCGAGGGAAACTTGTCTCTCAAATAATTGAGATAATAGCACCCGTAGCGAATATTGGTGTCTACATCATAAAGTTTGTCTATACTATATTCTTCACCTAGACTTTCCGCCACGAATTGTGCTGTGGCGGGAGATAGTTGCATCAGCCCCACAGCGCCACGCCTAGATACAGCATCTTTATTAAAACTACTCTCTTCGTTGATAAGACTGGCGACAAGAGTTTTGTCTAGGTTATACTGCGTGCTATATTTTATAATGCTTTCCTCATATTTTAGTGGATATCTTATGGCTGTAAACAGCGCTACTCCGCCCACTATTATCCCCACAAGTATAAAAAATGCGAGGACGAACACAACTCTTCTCTTACTTTTCGTTTTCATACAATTATTGTATGTGATTTACTAAAATTTATTTGAGAAAGAGAAAAATATTTTTGTATATCTACTAGCAGTCGAACCAAGTCTTGCCAAATGACACGTCTACGACAAGTGGAACAGAGAGTTTGACTACATTCTCCATGTTTTCCTTAAGAATATTGCACACCTCCCCCACTTCTTCTCTCGGGCAATCGATAATGAGTTCATCATGGACTTGCAGTATCATTTTACTTCTCATATTGCGAGATTTCAGCTCTCTAGCCACTTTAATCATAGCGAGTTTGATGATGTCACTAGCAGTGCCCTGAAGTGGCATATTCATCGCTATCCTTTCTCCGAACTGCCTTGTCATATAATTAGGCGAATCTAGTTCTATTATTCGTCTACGTCTATTGAAAAGGGTGAAAGCATAACCTGTTTTCTTGGCAGTGTCTATGTTGTTGTCCATAAATTGCTTTATCCTAGGATAACGCTCGAAGTATTTGTCTATATATCTCTTGGCTTCCTTCCTTGATGTGCCAATATTCTGTGACAAGCCGAATTGAGATATGCCATAGATTATGCCGAAATTGGTGGCCTTAGCAGTCCTACGCATAAGAGGAGTGACCTCTTGAATGGGCACATCAAATATCTCACTGGCTGTGACAGAGTGAATGTCTATATTCTCTCTAAAAGCGTCTATCAAATACTTGTCATCACTCATGTGGGCAAGAAGCCGAAGTTCAATTTGTGAGTAATCCGCACTGACCAATCCCCCGTCCTCAAAATTGGACACAAACATCTTCCTAAGAGCCCTGCCCTCGTCATCTCTAACGGGTATATTCTGCAGATTGGGCTTACTTGAGGACAATCTGCCTGTTTGAGTGAGTGTTTGGTTGAACATTGTGTGGATAACTGGACTGGTGGCTATAAGCGGTCCGTAAGGCTCGACATAAGTGGAGAGAAATTTGCTCACCTTACGATATCTTATAATAGCGGGTATGATGGGGTGAAGGTCACACATCTCCTCTAAATGCTCTATGCTGGTAGATTTTTTCTTATTATTGCCTGACACAAGCCCTAATCTATCGAACAACACTTCTCCCAGTTGCTTAGGAGAATTGACATTGAAATCGAAGCCGGCAATACGCTTTATATTCTCTTCCATATCCTTGACTTCGGCAGAATATCTGCTCTTGATGT